>CANPVW010000232.1 GCA_947581745.1 Candidatus Benthicola azotiphorus | reverse complement strand
GGCCGTGTCCGCCGCGCGCTGCGCCTCAGTCCGAGCCGTGGTGAGCAGACCGACATCCACGGCCAGCGCGGCTGCCATCAGCAGGGTCGCGAGAAGGACCGCGATGAGCACGAGAGCGGCGCCGCGCTCGTCCAGCCGACGTCGGGTCCGCGATGATCTCATGTGAGCCTCCCCGTGGGGACAACGGTTACGGACCGTCACCCGGACCGCAGGCAGTCCGTTGAGCGGGTGGCAGAGCGGGTCTCCGACCGGGCCGAGGCAGGGGCGCTCCGTATCTGCAATTCCACTATAGTCAAACCGCTTTCACGGGTGGAAGTTCCACCGAGAGCCGATGCGGGTATATTAGCGCTCCGGATCACCCGGCCGTCACCTCGGGGGGATGGAATGAGTAAGCTCATCCGACGTATCGCCATAAACACGGGCGGCGGCGACGCACCCGGCCTGAATGCGGTGGTACGCGCCGTCGTGCTCTCCGCCCTGCACCGGGGATGGGAGTGTGTGGGCATCCGTGACGGGTACAACGGATTGCTGGTTCCCGACGTGTATCCGGACGGCGGGATCATGGAACTCACCCGGGAGTCCGTTCGCGGGATCACCCACCTCGGCGGCACGGTCCTCGGCACGACCAACCGGGGGAGCCCGCTCGCCTATCCTACCCTCGGCGCCGATGGGCAGTGGCGCGAGGAGGACAGGTCGGGCGAGCTGGTGTCGAAGCTGAAGGAGCTCGATGTGGACGCGCTCATCGCCATCGGAGGCGACGGCTCCCTGGCCATCGCGAATGCCCTCTTCCAGCAGGGGGTGCGGGTGGTCGGGGTACCGAAGACGATCGACAACGACCTGGCCGAGACGGTCGTCACGTTCGGGTTCGACACGGCCGTCAGCTTCGCCGCCGAGTGCGTGGACCGCCTGCACTCGACCGCGGAGGCACACGATCGGGTGATGGTGGTCGAAGTCATGGGGCGGTACGCCGGGTGGATCGGACTGCACGCCGGAGTCGCCGGAACGGCGGACGCGATCCTGATTCCCGAGATTCCCTACGACATCGGCAAGGTGGCGGAGAAAATCAGGCAGCGCGCCGCGCGCGGTCGCGATTTCGCCATCGTCGTGGTCGCCGAAGGAGCTCACTCGATCGGCGTACAACGATCGGTCGTCGCGAAGGAGGTCGGACAGCAGGAGCGCCTCGGTGGCATCGGACAACGGGTGGCCGCGGAGCTCGCGGAGCTGACGGGCAAGGAGACGCGCACGGTCGTGCTGGGGCACCTGCTGAGAGGGGGAAGCCCGACGACCCGCGACCGTATTCTGGCGCTCCGATTCGGGTCCGCGGCCGTTCGGGCCCTGGCCGACGGTTGCTTCGGCTGCATGGTCGCCCTGGACCCGCCGATCGTTCGCTACGTGCCGCTGTCCAGCGCGATCAAGCGCATGAAGACGGTTCCGCTCGATTGCGACACGATGCAGACGGCGCGGGAGCTGGGAATAAGCTTCGGAGACTGAGCGGCTGCGGAGGCGCGGCGCTGCGACAGCTCCCTATGGCCGGACGACACCCACCATCGAGGAGCGGTCCTGTCCGGAGCCGTCGCCCAGTTGGCCCGCGTAGTTCGCCCCGCCACAGAACGCCCAGCCTTCGAGGGTGACGCCGCACAGGTGCTCCGCACCAAGAGCGAGGTTGCGGAACCGAATGTTCGGCTCGACGTGGATGGGCCCTTCGGTGGGGCCTTGCCACAGCCCTCCACGGATCGATCCGCCCCAGCACCACGCCTCGCCCTCCGCGGTCAAACCGCACGCGTAGGCCTCTGCGCTCGGCAGCGTGAACGCTCCCCCGGCTCCATAGATCTTGCTGAGCTCCGGCAGTCCGTCGATGCGCACGGGGGCTGCCTGCGCCGGCAGCGACGGATCGCCCAGCTCGCCGCTCCGGTTGCTGCCCCAGCACCACGTCGAGCCTTTCGTCGTGATCCCGCACATGAAGGCGTCGCCTCCGCCCAGCGCCCGAAAAATGAGATCGCCCGAGACCGGTACCGGCGTGAACCTGTTCTCGTTGGTGCCATCCCCGATCTCGCCCTCGGAGTTGTTCCCCCAGCAGTACATTTGCCCTGAAGTCGCCAGCGCGCACGACTGGTAGTAACCGGCGAGCACGGCGGAAAAGCTGACATCCGAAGCGACGCGAACGGGCTCGTAGGACTTGTTGAACGTGCCACCGCTCCCGAGATGTCCGGTGATGTTGTCGCCCCAGCACCAGGCTTCTCCACTGCTCGTGAGGCCGCACGAATGGTCGTGTCCGGCGCTCACCCGGACCCAGAACTGACTGCCGGGCAGCCGGGTCGGTTCCTCGATGCCCCGGTCGTTCCAGTCCGCGCCTGCCTGCCCCTCGTCGTTGAGTCCCCAGCAGAAGACCAGTCCGTAATCCGTGACGGCACACGTGTGGCCCGCGCCGGCCTCGATGCCCGTGAACCGCAGGCCACCGGCCACGGGCACCGGTCGGTTGGCGCTCGTGATGGAGCCGTCTCCCAGGGTCCCCCAGGTGTTGCTTCCCCAGCAGTAGGCCCGGCCCGCCGTGGACAGGCCACACGAATGGAAGTACCCGGCGGTCACCGTGGCGAACTGGATTGCTCCCGCCGGGGCTTCCGGTCCGGTGAGATCGTCTCCTCCGCACGCGGCGACCAGAGCGGGAAGCACGAGGAACGGAATCGGGAGTCGGTGTCCAGCTGGCACGGGGGTCCTCCGATTGTCGGTCCTGAGCCCGGGAGGATCACGGATTTCAGGGAGATAAACCGGTTCCGGCCCAAGGGTCCGTCATGTCGTCAGCCCTTCAGCATGCTCCGCAGCACGAACCCCACGTTCGCGGGACGCTCGGCGAGCCTCCGCATGTACCAGGGAAACCAGTAGGCTCCATAGCTGATCAGCACCCGCATGCGATACCCGGTCCCGGCCAGGTGCTCCTGCAGGCCACGCTGTATGCCGTACAGCATCTGGAACTCGTAGGCCTCCCGCGGGCACTTCATGGCGGCCGCCCGCCGGTTGATTTCCGCGATCATGGCCGCATCGTGCGTGCCGAATGCGATCCGGGCCGTCCCATCACGCGCCGCCTCGAGCAGTCTTTCGGACAGGCGCAGGTAGCTGTCGTCCACGTCGGCCTTCTTCGGGTACGCCACTTCCGGCGGCTCCTTGTAGGCACCTTTCACAAGGCGAATCATCGGGGAGAGCGCCAACAGCTCTGCGAGATCAGTGGACGTCCGGTAAAGGTAGGATTGCAGACACACTCCCACGTTGGCGTGCTCCGCACGGAGAACACGGTACAACTCGAGTGTCGGGTCGCAGTACCGTGTGGCCTCCATGTCCACCGCCACGAGGCGGCCGTTTGCGCTGGCAGCGGTGGCGAGCCTTCCGAGGTTGTGGGCAGCGATGTCATGGCTGACGTCGAGTCCGAGGTGCGTCGGCTTGACCGAGATGTCCGAGTCCAATCCCGCTTCCGCGCTTCTCGCCAGCAGCGCCTCGTACTCTCGCGTCACCGCGGCGGCCGCCTCGGCGTCGTCGACGTTCTCACCCAGAAGCGTGAGGATGGATGAGATCCCCGCCACGCTCAGGACGCCGGCGGCCTCCAGCGCGTCCTCCATCCGCTCACCGGGCATGAAGCGCCTGGTGGCGCGGCGGACGAACCGCCGCCTGGAGAGCTGACCGGCCAACCAGCTGCTCTCGGATCCCTTGAGCAACAGGGCCCTCGCGAGTCCCATTCGATCGGTCTCCAACCTGGAGGTGCATGCCGCCTCGATGAACCTCCCCCCGAGCGCGGGGCCGAGCGGCGTCCGAACGGGAGTCAATGTGCTCGCCGCATCAGGGGCGAGCAATGCGGCCCGCCGCCGGTGTGCAGCGGACCGTGGCGTCCTGTATGTTCGGGCGGCGCCCAGAGCCGGGCGCACCGGCGATTCCCGCACGATCGGAGACTCCGTGACCTCTCCCAGGCCGGCCAAGATGGGCATATGGATGGCGGCAGCCCTGGTCGTCGGGAACATGATCGGCTCCGGCGTCTTCCTGTTGCCCGCGTCGCTCGGCTCGTTCGGCGGAATCAGCCTCCTCGGCTGGATATTCAGCTGCGGAGGGGCCGTACTGCTTGCCCTCGTGTTCGCGCGTCTCAGCCGCCTCGTCCCCCGGGCCGGAGGGCCGTATGCTTTCTCGCGAGCCGGCTTCGGGGACTTCGCCGGGTTTCTTGTCGGATGGGGCTACTGGGTTTCGATCTGGGTCGCGAACGCGGCCCTCGCCGTCGCGTTCACGAGCTACCTGTCGTGGTTCTGGCCTGCCCTGGCCACGGACCGCGCCCTCGCGTCAGGCGTCGGGATCGGCGCCATATGGCTTCTCACCTGGGTCAACGTTCGAGGCGTACGGACGGCCGGTGCGGTGCAGGTGGTGACCACGGTTCTGAAGTTGCTTCCGCTCGTGCTGATCGGGACGCTGGGACTCCTGTACCTCGATCCCGCGAACTTCACGCCGTTCAACGCCAGTGGCAGTGGGACGTTCCCGGCGATCACGGCGGCCGCGACCCTTACGTTGTGGGCCTTTCTCGGCTTCGAATCGGCCACGGTTCCCGCGGAAGAGGTGATGGATCCAGAGCGGACGATCCCGAGGGCGACCGTCCTCGGGACCATACTCGCGGCCGTGGTCTACGTGCTGGGGACCGCGGCGGTGATGGGCGTGATTCCGCCGGCCGAGCTCACCGGGTCGAACGCGCCGTTCGCAGATGCAGCGAGCCGGATGTGGGGCGGCTGGACCGCTCCGGCCGTGGCCGCGGGGGCCATGATCTCGGCCTTCGGTGCCTTGAACGGATGGATACTGCTCCAGGGACGCATCCCGTGGGCCGCGGCGCGCGACGGGATCTTCCCGGTCGCGCTGAGCCGGCTCTCACGCCGCGGCACACCGGCGTTCGCCCTCGTCTTCTCCAGCGTACTCGTGACGGGGCTGATGCTGCTGAACGCGAGCGAGAGCCTGGTGGATCAGTTCACCTTCGTCATCCTGCTCGCTACCCTTACCGCGTTGCTGCCCTACGCGATCTGCGCTCTGGCGGAAATCATGATCTACGCCCGGGATCGCCAGCGGTTCGAGGGCCGTCGCCTTGCAGGGGCCGTGATCACGGCGTTGCTCGGGTTTGCGTACGCGCTGTGGGCGATCGCCGGCGCCGGCCGGGACATCGTCTACTGGGGAGTCATCCTGCTGCTTGCCGGACTTCCGATGTACGTTTGGGTCGTCTGGCGCCGCGGCTCGCAGCCCGTCGAGGCGGCCACGGACGGGGCGCCTTGAGCGCTCTCGGGCAGTCCGATACGCTGCGCCTGCGGAGCGTGCTGCTCAAGCACGTGCGCGACGCGTTTTCCGACCAGCCGACCGTGGACGCCCAGTGGAAATCGCTGGGCTACGTCGCTCGACCCGACTTCGCGGCCGCCGTGGCCGAGTACGAGGCCTTCGCGAGCCTCTTCGAGCAGATCGGTGCCGAGGTGCATGAGGCGCCCGCCGACGTCGGGACGGGACTCGACTCCGTCTTCGTGCGGGATGCGGCGGTGATCTGTGATCGCGGGGCCATCCTCTGTCGGATGGGCAAGAGCGCACGGGACGGCGAACCCGGCGCGATGGAACGGGTCCTTCGTGGTGTCGGCGTGCCGATCGTGGGGCGTATCGGCGGTGCGGGCAGGCTCGAAGGCGGCGACGTGGCGTGGATCGACGAGCGAACGGTGGCCGTCGGCCGCGGCTATCGGACGAACGGGGAGGGAATCCGGCAGTTGCGCGGCCTGCTGGGCAGCGGCGTGGATCGCGTGGTCCCCGTTCCGCTCCCTCACTGGCGCGGCCCGGGCGACGTCTTTCACCTGATGTCGATGTTCAGTCCGGTGGACCGGGACCTGGCGGTGGTCTATTCACCATTGCTGCCCGTCCCCTTCCGCGATCTCCTGTGCCAGCGCGGATATCAACTGGTGGAGGTTCCGGACGAGGAATTCGAGACGATGGGTTGCAACGTGCTGGCGGTGGGACCGCGACGGTGCGTCGCCCTGGAAGGAAACCCGCTTACGCGACGCCGTCTCGAGGCGGCGGGCGCTGAAGTGCACGTGTACCGGGGCCGGGAGATCAGTACGAAAGGTGGGGGAGGGCCGACGTGTCTCACGCGGCCGCTCTTCCGCGCCTGAGAGGAGGTAGGACGGATGATGCGCAGGTTCACGAAGGTCGTTCTCGCTTGCGCGGCGCTCTCCCTGATCGGGGCGGCGTGCCGTGACGCCGCCGAAGGCGACGACGAATCGGCCGCCGCCGAGAGGCGGGCTCCGACCGGGAGCCCCGTGACGCGGGACGACTCGGTTCACAGCCCGATGTTTCGTGCCTGGGATCTCGCATCCTTCGGCCCGGCCGCGGACGTGGGCGACGATGTCACCGTGGTCGAGCTCGAGGCTGCGCTCGATTCGCTTCCGGCAGATCGTGGCGTGACCCTCGATCTCAAAGAGGAGGGACGTGCCGCCGGTTTCGCGGGCTGCAACCGGTACTTCGGCGACTTCCGCGTCGAAGAGGGAGACCGGATCGTCCAGGGTCCGAAGGGCGCGACTCTCATGGCCTGCCCAGGCGTCGGATTGAAGATCGAACAGGCGTTTCTCAGAAACCTCGACGCCTCCGTTCGCGCGGTGCTGCGGGACGGAAAGCTGGAGCTCGAGACGGACGCGGGCGTGGTGCTCGTATTCACGGCAGCCGAATGATGGCGATCCGTGTCTCGTTCGTCGCCCTCAGCCTCGCCGTCCTGGTCGGACGGCCGGCCACGGTGCGTGCGCAGGATGCATCGGACCTTCACGCAGAGATCGACAGCCTGGCCGAGTCCATCTCCGGCGACGTGATCGCCTGGCGGCGGGACCTGCACCAGAATCCCGAGCTCGGAAACAGAGAGTTCCGCACGGCCGGCGTCGTCGCCGACCACCTGCGTTCGCTGGGGCTGGACGAGGTACGCACCGGCGTGGCTCACACTGGGGTCGTGGGAATCCTGCGTGGTGGTCGTCGGGGACCTGTCGTCGGGCTGCGTGCGGACATGGACGCCCTTCCCGTGCGTGAGCTCACCGACCTGCCGTTCGCTTCGACGGTGACGGCGGAGTACAACGGCGAGGAAGTCGGCGTCATGCACGCCTGCGGACACGACGTGCACACGGCAGTTCTCATGGGGGTGGCCACGATCCTGGCCGACATGCGGAACGAGATCCCCGGCACCGTGGTGTTCCTGTTTCAGCCTGCCGAGGAAGGTGCCCCGCATGGAGAGGAGGGAGGGGCCGAGCTGATGATCGCCGAGGGGGCCGTCGAATCGCCGAGACCGGATGCCTATTTCGGACTCCACACGGCACCGTTCCCGACGGGGCTTCTCGGATGGCGCTCCGGAGACGTGATGGCGAGCGCGGACGAGTTCACGATCACGGTGATCGGTCGCCAGACGCATGGCGCCACTCCGGAGGCGGGGATAGACCCCATCGTGGTCGCCGCGCAGATCGTCCTGGCTCTACAGACCATCCCGAGCCGGCAGGTCGCGGCCCTCGACCCGGTCGTCATCTCGGTCGGGAAGATCGAGGGCGGTGTGCGTTTCAACATCATCCCGGACACGGTTCGCCTGTCCGGAACGATCCGGACGCTCGATCCGGCCGTCCAGGAAGCGGTACACGCGAAGATCAGCCTCACGGCCGAGAAGGTCGCGGAGAGCGCCGGCGCGCGGGCCACGGTGGAGATCCGGCGATACTATCCTGTCACCCGCAACGACCCGGACCTGGTCGCCGCGTCCTTGCCCAGCCTGCGCCGTGTCGTCGGCGAGGGGGGCCTGATCGAGATACCGCCGCTCATGGTTGCGGAGGATTTCTCGTTCTTCGCCCGCCAGGCGCCCGGGTTCTACTTCCAGCTCGGCGTGAACGCGCCAGGCGTCGGTTATGGCGAAGCCGCGTCGAATCACTCGCCTCAGTTCTTCGTGAACGAGGACGCGATCGGGATAGGAGTCAGGGCGATAGCGACGCTGGCCGTGGACTACCTGGAACGGGGAGGCGGCTGACGGCCTGATCCGGAAACGAGAGGCTTCCCGCTCCAGTCCGTGAAACTGCACAGGCGGTAGTCCGCCGTCACGCGGCCGCCTCGCCTTCGCTGGGCGTGACCGATCTCGGCCAGGGCGCCGAACCCGCTTTCGAGCTCCTCCGCGATGCGCCTCGCTCCTGGATCGTCGATGTCGACGAACACCAGGCAGTCGCGGGGTTTGGCCGTGTCCTCGAAGCCGGGCCAGAGTGCGTACTGGTTGCTCCGCCGACCGATGTTGAGCGCCGACACCGTCGGGTGGTCGGGCAGGTGGAAAGCGAGCTCCGAGGCCTCCTGGTAACGGTTCGTGGCGATGTGAACCGCGGGGCACCCGCTCGCCAGCAGATGGGCCCGGACATCTCCGGTCGCTGCCGCGAGGGACTCCCAGCCGTGCGCCTGGGCCACGGGATCGCGCCTGGCGTCGATCGGCAAGAGGGGAACCAGGGCCTGTGCGAACACGACGGCCACCAGCGCCGCACCGAGCCACAGTCCCCACGTCAACCACCTGCGGCCGGCTTCCCGCATCGCGGCCGTGGCGAGCAGGACGACACCCGCCACGTAGGCGGGAGCCGGCCAGTTCGGTTCGACGCGCCGCCTGAGGGAGCTCAGAGCGAAGGTCAGGAAGACGAGGAGCGCGATCGCGGCCAGCACAGTCTTCCGCGCGTCGCCCCTGCCTTGGAGCCCGTCTCTCAGCGCCCGCGCGGTCGCCAGGGCCAGAAGCGCCCAGAGAATCGGAGAGACGAGACTGAGCTGGCCTCCCAGAAACTCGAGCTCGCGGCTCACCCCTCCCAGCACCCGAGCCGCGGCGCCCGTTCCGCCGCTACCGAGACCGTGCCGCAACTGGAAGACGAAGGAAGGCCAGCCCCGTTCCGCGTTCCACATGAGCACGGGCGCGAACGCGGCCAGCGCGAGTCCCACACCGATCCACGGCCCGGGGGTCAGGAGTCGCCGTCGGAGCCGCGGGTCGAGCGCGAATCCCAGCGCGGCGCCGGCTGGCAGCAGCACGGCCGTGTACTTGGAGAGCATCGCCGCCCCGAGAGCCAGCCCCGAGACACACCACCAGCCGATCTCCAGTGGCGTCCCCGGCTCTCCCTCCAGCGCCCGCACGAGTGCCCACATCGAGACGGCGAGCGCCGACAGGAGCGGAGCGTCGGGCGTGGCGAGAAGCAGTCCGACGGCGGCCATCGGCAGGACAGCGAGAACGAGAGCTGCCCGGAGCGCCGCACCGGCGCTGTCCAGGCGCCGCGCGGTCGCGATCGCCGCCAGGGATCCGAGGAGGCCCAGAACTAGCGCGCCGAAGCGTACCCCGACCCGGGTGTGCCCGAACAGCGCCGTGCCGAACCCGATCAGGCCGGCGATACCCGGCGGGTGATCGAAATAGGATGCCGCTGGCCTGCGGGACCAGTCCCAGTAGTAGGTTTCGTCCGGGAACAGTGGAATCAGGCCCGAAAGGGCCAGACGGACGGCGGCTGACCCCAGCACGACCGCGACGGCCAGGTGCCAGGCCCTGTCGCTGTTCCGCGCACGCCTCGCTCGCTCGGCTTCCTCTACGGCCATCGTGCGACCATCAGCCGGCCCGGAGCGCCTCCGACACCGCATCGAGTCCGGCCCCGACGTCCAGCGTGATGCCCTGTCGGGCGAAGCCATCGCCCAGGGCGGGCAGGAGGGCGAGGACGTTACGGGGCTGCGCGGAGTGTCCCATGCAGCCGATGCGGATGATCTTCCCGGCCAGCTCACCGAGCCCGCCGGCGATCTCGATGCCGTGCGTCAGGAGCAAATGGCGGCACAGGGCCTTCGCATCCGACCCCTCGGGGATCCGGACGGCGTTCAGGCTGGGGAGCCAGAATTCGTCGTCGGCGTTCATCTCGAGACCCATGGCCTGCACGCCGGCCTTCAGCGCCCCGGCGATCCGGAGGTGACGCGACCAGCGCTCCTCGATCCCTTCCTCCGCTACGAGGCGGAGGGCCTCGCGCAGTCCGTAGATGGCCGTGATCGGCGCCGTGTGGTGATAGGAGCGGTCGTCTCCCCAGTAGCTCTCGAGCAGACCGACATCCAGGTACCAGCTCCGCACCGTTTCCGCCCGGTTCCGGACCTTCTCGAACGCGGTCTCGTTCAGGGTGAGAGGACTCGCTCCCGGCGAACAGGACAGGCACTTCTGCCCGCCGGAGTATGCGACGTCGATCTCCCACTCGTCGACTCGAAGCTCCACTCCACCGAGCGAGGTCACCGTGTCGGCGATCACCAGCGCCCCGTGCTCGTGAGCGATAGCCGTAAGGTCGGGCACGTGAGGCTGAAGGGCGCCGGTGCTGGTTTCCGCGTGAACGAAGCCGAATACCGCCGGTCGGTGCATCGCGAAAGCCGCCCGCACATCATCAGGGTCGAGCGGCTCACCCCAGGGAGCGTGTACGTACACGACCTCGCCTCCCGCTCGCCGCGCCATGCTGTCCATCCGGGCGCCGAAGTAGCCGTTGGTCGGGACGAGGACGACGTCGCCGGGCTCGACGAGATTCGTGAACGCCGCCTCCATGGCCGCCGAGCCGGTACCACTTACCGGGATCGTCCACCGGTTTTCGGTCCGGAACGCGTACCGCAGGAGGTCCTGCGTCTCCTTCATGATCTCGATGAACGCGGGATCGAGGTGGCCGATCAACGGAGTGCTCATCGCCTGCAGCACCCGGGATGGCACGTTGCTCGGTCCGGGCCCCATCAGGATCCGGTCCGGTGGAGCCAGCGCCTGGACTTGCGGTCTTCGCATGTGTCGTCTTCAGGTTCGATGTTGGTGGACCGCCGGCTCGTCCGTCAGGTCGGGCCGATCCGGTCGGCCGGCACGGAGACTCTGATCACTCCCCGGAAGTCGCCCGCGGAGTATCCGGTCGCCATGTCGTCCGGGTATCGTTCGTCCAGGATGGCCTGCACTGTCGGGTCCACCTCCCCGGCGGAGCCGTGGCACCTGAGGCACGGTGGCGCCAGCGTCAGCGGGCGGTAGAACCGGTACTCGTCCCTCCCTGCTTTCAGCACCAGCGGGCCGGGAAGCTGCCCCGTCTCGCTGAGGACGGACTGGAAGTGTCTCAGCGCCTTGATCTCCTGCTCGTCCGGAGCGTTGGCGGGGTTTCGATACCGCAGGCTCGTCCGCTTCATGTCGACTCCCACCTCGCGGACGACTTCCGCCGTGAGGCCACTCGCGCTCGTCGAGCAGAATTCGATCGCCCCGGCGGCTCCGTTCTCCTGCATCGCCGCCGTGAGGTTAGCCATCAGGGTGTGAAGCAGGGCGTCGGACGCCGAAGACCCGATCGCGATCACGGCCTCCTGGACCTCGGCGGGGACTTCCTCCTCCTCGCCGGCGCCGCACGACGCGACGATTCCCGCCAGCAAAAGCATGAACGTCGTTCTCGCAAGCCGATCCATGGACTGCCTCCCGTTGGATTCGCGGCGGAAAACTCCCTGAAGATCTTGCACCCTGCGGAAAAGTGCCACCATGCGCGTCGCTCGCCCCTGTCATCGATGTTCGGTGCATCTTCGGGCACTTCTCGGGGAGAATGCCGGATTCTCGCACCGTAACTGACTTATCAGCAATGCATTAGAAGTGATGAATGCTTCCCGTCGGTCGGATTGCCTGCCTTGCGACGCGCGGCCGAATCCGTCGCTCGGGGCTGGTCCGTGAATTGCGCTTCCACCGGCAGACAGTCATCGCGGCGGCGCCGGATGCCGCACGAGAGCACAAGCAGAGCAACGGACTTCATGAACAAGCGCCGAAACAGCCAGGGGGGCTTCACGCTGGTCGAGCTGCTGATCGGCATCACGATACTGAGTGTCGTGGGCCTGATCGCCAATACATCGTTCCGGAACTTCAGACAGCGGACGATTCTCAACCGTGCCGCACAGGTCGTTGCGGCGGACGCGGCGATGGCCCGCACCTACGCGATCCGCGACCGGGCCAACGTCTCTCTCGTGGCTGATGAATCGACGCAGAGCTACCAGATCCGGGATGCGTCCGGAAACGTCCTGAAGACACGCCAGTTCGACGCGGAATCGGACCTCCCGCTCCAGGCGTTGGACATCGTCAACGCGGGCGACTCACTGACGTTCAACGCGCGGGGCATGCTGTCATCGGCCTTCGCCGTGATCGACATCGGGAGCAACGCCGGGTCGAAGCGAGTCGTCGTCAACGGACTCGGACGTCACCGGATCACCACGAACTGAGGGCGGGTCGATGAGGGATGATGCGACGCGGTTGAAGTCCCGTCTGCAGGACGAGAGCGGATTCGGGCTTGTCGAGACGTTGATAGCACTGACCATCCTCGTGATCGGCCTCGTGGCCGTGAGCGGTCTGAGTCTGGCCTCGGCCGACCAGGCGAGGATCGCCAAGTGGCGCAGCGAGCAGGCCGCGGCAGCGCAGATCGTGCTGGAGGACGTGCAGGGTGACGGGTTTTCGGCGGCGGCGAGCGGAACGGATACCGTGAGCATCGCCGGACACGAATACACGGTGGCGATCACCGTCAGCGACATCTCGTCGCGGGTCAAACAGGTGGCGGTCGTCGTCGCCGGGGTGGGCGATGTGGGAGCACGCAGCTACACGGCACGTCTCTACAAGCCGAAACCGCTGCCGGATCCGGTTCCGGCCAGCCCATGAGGAGCCATTCCGAATGAAGCGGATCAAGTCGGAGGCAGGCTTCACCATCGTTGAGGCGCTCATCACCCTCGTGATCAGCGGTCTGCTTGCTTCGGCCATGCTCTCGCTGCTGTTGGGGCAGAGCCGGTTCTACGAGCATACCGACGACCAGATATGGGCGGAGCAGAGCAACCGGGCCACGTTCGATATCGTGTCGTCGGAGCTCCGGATGGCGTCGGCCACGGACCTGCTGGCGGCCGAATCCGATTCCGTTGCGGTGCGGTTCGACATCATGCGGGCGATCGTGTGCGACACCACGGCCACCGACGAGGCGACGCTGATGGTCTACGACACGGTGGCGGCCTGGGGACTCGACGGAGGCTTCCTCGGCACAGCTTACTCGGACCCCTACGAGGAAGACTTCGAGTACGCGGACGCCTTCCTTCCCTCGACGGTTTCGACCGGGTCCGGGCCCAAGGCCACGTGCGTGGCGAACGGCTCGCCTTCGAGCAATCCCGACAACTCGTACGCGCAGCTTTCCGGGTGGGGTGGGAACTTCACTTCCGGGGTGCCGGATCCGGGGGCCATGGTCCGGTTCTACAGCCGCCTGTCCTACCACTTCGCGCCCTCGTCGTTCTTCAGTTCCCGGACCGCCCTGTGGCGCGGCTCGCAGGAGCTCGTGGGGCCGTACGAGAACGACGCCGCGTTCAGTTACCTCATGGACGACGGAAGCGTTCAGAGCAGTGTCTCGAGCGCGAACTTCGATCAGGTGGTAGCGATTCGAGTGACCGCCACGGCGATCGGGGACGGCGCGAATCGTTACGACGTGGAGCGCGACCTGCAGTTCGACATCCCGTTCCGGAACTGACCGGAACCGGTTCTGAGGTGGAGCGAATGTGAGAAGGGCGGCGCCCGGCCGGGCGCCGCCCTTCTTCGATGCTGGGACCTGTTCCGTCCTGCTTGCCTTCCTCCTACTGCCAGCGCTCGAACCAGCTGCCGGGCACCTCGGAGAGTCCGCCGAACGCGGCCTTGGAGGCGTAGGTCAGCTTGCAGGAATTATACAGGAACTTCTTGTTCCCGTTTCCCAGGTCGGAGGCGGCCGTGGTCTCCCCGAGGAGTTCGTTGAGACCGGTGATCGTCGCTCCTTCGACCGTCTGGTACCCGTTGCTCGTGACGTAGCCGCCGACCAGGACGAGTCCGTCCCACTCGAAGGAGCCGTCCATGGTCAGGTTATTGCGGACGATCAGGGTTCCACGTCCGCTTTCCGTCGGAGTCACCTCGATGTTGTTCTTCACGTAGATGACCGGCCATTCATCCGCGTCCATGGTACTGAAGTTGGGCCAGCTGTCCGGGGGAATCGTGTAGTCCGGGGCGATGAGCCCCTCGTTCACGATCTTGTTCCACGGGACTCCCGTCGACTCCAGCAATTCGGTCCCGCTGGGCGCCTCGTACACGTCGGGCGCACCGGTGGGGACCAGCCCCCCGCCGCTCTGCACGTAGCCGCTCGGCGGAACGGCGACGCCGGCCACCGTGGGCGCCGGCGAATTCGGGCAGTTCGCGTCCCCAGCCGTGGCCTGATCGACTCCCGAGATCGTGCCTGAGCCCCCGTTCTTCAGCAGGCCCGAGCCCGATGCGAACGAGGCCTTCGCCACCACCGTGCCGGCGCTGAACAGTGCGAGCCGCGACACGGTCCTCGAAGCTGTGCCCCCCTGCGGCGGCGCGTACGTCGAGACGGAGCGAATCCGGTACACGACTCGATCGTTCGGCAGATCCAGAAGCTTCTCGCCTTCGACGATCGCCTCGCCGGCCGAGTACGTGAACGTGTCGGTGCTCGTCGCCACCGACTTCGTCCCCAGGTATTGCTGCAAGCCGGCATCGGCCGCGTAGAACGCGTTCGTTCCCGCCTCCTGGTTCTGGCTGGCCCTGAGCTCCGTGTCCGTCACGATCATTCCGGCCGCGGCCAGCGCCGTCAGGCCGACGAGGGCGATCAGAACGATCATCAACGCCGATCCCCTGTCGTTGCGGACGAGCCGGGCCGGATGTCGCTTCCGTGCTTGTTCGGCATCTCGCGTAACCATGGACCTCACGCGCTCCTTCTCCACTCTGCATGACCGGAAGCGCCCCACGGGCGGAACGCACCCTTCCGGGCGAAACGTGTGCAACCATGGGGCCATCGGGCGCGAGCAGCCAACGAGGCACGTAATGAACTGTGATGACTCACGTTACATGGAGTTTGGACCGACGGCATGTGGCGCTGCAGCAACACCCCGGCCCGCACCGATCACCGTGATCCGCCACGTTTTGCACGAATCCGGATCGGGCGTCGGCGGTGTGTGAAGAGCGCCAGTCAGTCCCCGGGTGGCGTGGATCCCCGAAACGTATATTGGGTAGCGAGAGAAGCGATCGCTTCCGGCGGTCATCCCAAACCCCGTTTCGTGTGTCCAAGATGGAAAGGGAGTTGAGCGCTGCGGGGTCGAAGCTGGTTTGCCACGGTGCGAGAAGGATGATCCGTTCCGTCCGGACTTCTGACGTCCGGGTGCGGACTTACACGTTGGTCGGGTGCCGATGAGCTGGTTCGAACAGCTGCGTGAAAAGCACATCTTCCAGACCGTCTTCCTCTACCTGGGCGGCGCCTGGGCGGCCATGGAAGCCATCGGATTCTTCGTGGACAACTACGGCTGGTCTCGCAGGGTGCTGGACGTCGCCGTGCTGCTCATCGTGCTCGGTGTCCCCGCCGCGCTGATCATCGCCTGGTATCACGGCGAAAAGGGACGGCAGCAGGTGCAGAAGACGGAGGCCTCGCTCCTCCTGACGCTCGCGGTGCTGGCGGCCATCGGCACCTTCCGGCTGAGCACCGCCGCCGAGGATCCGGCACGTCAGGCGAACCGGGCCGGAACGGACGCGATTCCGGTGGCCACGGTGGACCTGGGGGAGCGGTCGGTGGCGGTTCTTCCGTTCGTCAACAGCACGGGTGTGGACAGCCTCGACTGGCTCGGGCCCGGGATGTCGGACATGCTGACCACGAACCTGGCCCAGACGGGCGCCCTCCGCGTCGTGAGTCCCCAACGCCTGTTCGAGCTCCTCCGGCAGGAAGGCCACGCCGAGACCGACCAGATCCCGCAGGAACGGGCCATGGAGATCGCGGCCAGGTCGGGCGCCCGCACGATGGTCCACGGCTCGATCCTCGGCACGGGCGAAGACCTGGCGCTCGACGCCCGACTCATCGACCTGCGTGACGGAACGATCATCGCGGCCGAGCGGGCTCGCGGCTCGGACGTGTTCGCTCTGGCGGACACGGTGGCCGAACGCCTTGCCGGGAAGTTGACGAGCGGACAGGGGCTCCAACTGGCGGCCGCACCCGAGAAATCGCCCTTCGAGCTGACGGGCGACGTTCGCAAGCTGCGCGAGTATCAGTCGGGCCTTCGCACCGCGTGGAGCAAGCTGGACGGCGACAGTCTGGACGTGCGCTACCACCTGGTGGACATGCTGGAGATGATGCCCGGTCGCGAGGAGGAGGCCCGGGACGCTCTGGAGGAAATCCTCGCGATCGCCCCGGGCGACGCCCAGGCGGTGGGCCGGTTGGCACGGATCGCCCTGCTGCAGGGCGACACGATCGCCGCGGACAGCCTGATCGAGCGCTACGTGAGCCTCGAGACGGACGACTTCAAGGCTCACGCCGGCGCCGGCCGGCTTCTGGAGCAGGCGGCCCGATTCGACGAGGCGAGGGACGCCTATCGACAGGCGCTGCAGTTCGATCCGGGGAACACGCAGATTCTCGACCTGCTCGGGCGCACCTATCTGCGGGAGAACGATCCGGCGGGGGCTCGCCGCGAAATGCAGACGTTCACCTCCAATGCGGATCCGACGCTGGCGACCGAAGCCCACCTCCTGACGGGAGACGCGTGGGCCTGGGAAGGACGTTTCGAAGAGGCCTTCGCCTCTTACGGCAGAGCGGAGGCGCTGGGTGCTCGCGAGGCGGTGCCGGAGCTCGAGGCCGCCGGACGGGAGAGTGCTCTGTGGCTCGACGCGTTGCTCGATCCCACCAGCGGCGTGTCGCGGATCAACAGCTCCGTGTGGACTCTGCTCGACCTGGGCCGCGGCGAGACGGCGCTCAACCTGGTGGAAGCGGCCGACCGGCTCTACGTGAGGGACTCCGATCGGCTCTATCCGGTCGAGTACCACACGATCCTGTACCTGAAGGGCAGGGTGTACGAGCTCCTCGACAAGCCACGCGCAGCGATGGCCGCCTATGGCAAGCTGCTGAAGGACTGGGGGGACGTGATCGGAGACCTGCCCCGCCTCTCGGACACTCCGGCGAGGATGTCGGCCGTGCAGAGCGAGTGGGTGGAGAAGGGAGCGACCCGGCCGACCCGCCCGGAAGACCCCGGTAGCTGACAGACCGAAGTCCCGCTCCTTGATTCAGGTCGGCTCCTCGCCATGGACCGTTGCGCCGGCAACGGAATGCCCGGAAATTGCGGCATGGTCAGGGACGAGAAGCGCGAGATGGCAGGTGATGGAACGGGTCTGCTTCAGGCAAGCCGCTCCGACGACGCCCCGGCGTGGCTGATTCAGCGCACGGCTCGTTTGCTCCGAGTGCTGTTCCTCCGCCTCGTCCAGGAGGAAAGCGGGGCGGACGTGACCCCGGAGATGTGGACCGTATTGACCCGGCTCGTGGCACGTGACGGTCAATACCAGTCCGAGCTGGCGACGGCCACCTACAGGGACCGGCCCAACATGAGCAGGATACTCGCCGGCATGGAAGACCGGGGCCTCGTAGTGCGCCGACCGGATGCGGAGGACCGTCGCAGGACCCGGATCTTCCTGACGCCGAAGGCGCGGCAGGTCGTGGCCTCGACGGCTCCAACTGCGATTCGCACCCGTGATCGTCTGTACGCCGGGCTGGAGAAGAACGAGTTGAAGGAGTTTCGGCGTACCCTTCGGATCATCGAGGCCAACACCCTGTCCACCCTGGCGGACCTGGATGACGCGGCGCCGCCCGGTTGAGGGCGGCGCCGCGTTCGATCGTCTTTGTCGGCCGGTTCGCGGATCGAGCCGTGCCGGAATCAGCTGCCGTTCTTCAGGTGGATCGAGCCGTTCACCGTCTCCAGCGCCAGGTCCCGCCCGCCGCTTCCGATCGTGCCATGCATGCTCTTCGTCGAGAATTGACCCTTGATGGTGAGCGGGAAGTCCGTGTTCATGCTCCCGTTGACGGTGGCGGCGCTGACATCGGTGCTCACCCCTTCCGGCAGGCTCACCGTGATGTTGCCGTTGACGGTGTTGAAGCTGAGGGTACCATTCCAGTCCGCGCTCCCCATCGACGCCTGAATCGATCCGTTCACCGTCGTGGCCCGGGCCTCACCCGACGTGGAGAGCTTCACGTCACCGTTGACCGTTGTCGCTCGAGCGGCGGCCTGCAGCCCGCCGGCCTCGATGTCGCCGTTGACCGTCGAGGCGACCAGTTTCACGCCCGCCGGCACCTGGACCGTGAACTGGACGCTGACGTCGTTGTCCCGCGAGGAAAGGTGTCCTTGGTCGCCCGGAGCGCATTCGTTCTTCTTGCCCTTGACGTCCGGGTAGACCGCGCAGATCGTCACGCCGCCGGAGTGCTCCACGACCTCGATCGTCACCTCCGACGGGTCGTCGTGCCTCCCCTTCTTGAGGGCGGTCACCGACACTTGGCTTCCGGAAGTGCCGCTGGCCTTGATGCCCCCGTTGATTCCCTTGATCTCGATTGCATCTCCCCGCGCGACGCTTCCCTGCCACTCCCAGTCCTGCGCCTGCTGCGCGACCGGGGTCGAATCCAGCGAGCTCCCCATCGGCATGCCGAAAGACCCCGTCACCGTGATCAGGCCCGCGGCCGCGAGCGCCATCGCCCCTATCGTCTTCATCTTCAGGTCTCCCTTACGGTTTCTTCAGCGAGATCGTGCCATCGAAGGCGGACAGTTCGACGAGAGCCTTGCCTGTCCCGACCGTGAACGAGATCCGCTTCTTGCCGAAATCCCCCTCCAGCTCCACCGGAAAGTCGGTATCCAGGTCGCCGCTGAACGTGTCGATGGAGATCCGCGCGTTGGCCCCATTCGGTATGGTCACGTTCAGATCACCGTCGTGCGTCGAGAGCACGTACCGGCCTCCGTCCGTGATCGTGCCATCGTAGGAGATGTCTCCGTCCACCGCGTTCACGCTGATGTTGTCGGAGCGGATCCCCTCGAGGACCACGTCTCCGTCCACCGCGGTAAGCGCTATGGCGCCTTCCGAACGCGATACGGAGACATCACCGTCCACGGCGTTGATCGCGATCTTGCCGGAGGCGGACGTAACGCGGACGGTGCCTTCGACGGCGTTCAGTCCGATGTTCCCGGACCCCCCGACGAGCGTGATGTCACCCTCCGCGGTACTGATCGAAACGTCGCCCTCCGATCCCTCGATGGAGACGTCCAGGGTGACGCCCGTCAGCTCCATGGCCATGCGCCGCGGCATCGTGATATCGAATTCCGCGTAGACCGGCTCACCCCACTCGCCCTTCGCGGACAGGTGAACGGTTCCCCCGGACTGACGGATGTCGATTCTGCCCTCATCCTCGTCGTAGTCGGCCACGACCCGCATTTCGGCACGATCCCAGGTCCGGATGCTGACCACGCCCTCGATCTGGTTGACTTCGAGACGGCCTCCGGCCTCCACCGCGAAGGTGGTGTCGGCTTGCTGTGAGGGCGCCAATGCGGCCAGCAGTGCAGCTGTCACATGCGCGATCATGATTCCCCTTCTTTCTGTTCATCGACCCCGCGGGCCAACCCCGCGAGTCCGCTCGTTGTTCTAAGAGCTCGCCACCAGTGCCGCCTGCTGCAGGACGCGGATCTTCCCGGTCCTCGCTTCGGCCAGATGACGGTTCAGGTACACGCTCGCGGGATCCGCCACGAGCGCCTCCTCGGCCCGGTCGATCGCCCGGTCGATCGTGGCCAGGCTCCGTTCGAGCGCCTCGACGGTACCGGGGTCCAGTCGATCCCGGCCGATCTCCAGTTGTGCCTCGAGATCCCGGATCGCCGTCTCGTAGGACAGGTCCGGATCCGCTTCCGGAGAAACCGAAACGAAGCCCGCTTCCGGCGCCGGAGCCACCGCGATCGTCGGGCTCCCGCCCTCGTGTCCGCCGGCTCGGGCGCTCATCGCCATCCATACGCTCGTGCTGCCGAGGACCATCAGTGCCACGGCCGCGGCCGCGAGCTGCGGCAGCGTGAAGGAGATTCGACGTCGCTCGTGGCCCGCCCCTCTGATCGGAAGGAGAGTCCGTTCCTCTCCGGCCTCGATTCGGAGGGCGATGCCCGGCCACAGATCGGACCGCGGGGAGCTCGGCGGCAACGAGCCAGCCGTCTGCTTCACCTCCCGGATGTCCTCGAGGACGCGGCGCAGTTCAGCATCCGCCCCGAGGGCAGCCTCGAGCCTGCTCCGCTCCTCCCCGGACATGTCTCCGTCCAGGTAATCCGAGAGTCTTTCCGTCCAGTCGATCATCTTAGTCGCCCGCTTTCTTCCTCGCAGCGCTGGTGTCACGCCGCATTGGCGCGGCTCCTCGTCGCGTATGATTCGATCCCGGGATGCCGCCGATGGTTGAAACCGCACCGCCGGTTCAGGGGCTCAGGTACTGCCTCATCAGCATCCGCGCCCGGTGGAGCTGCGCCTTCGTCGTTCCGGTCGTCACTCCGAGCATCTCGGCGATCTCGCGGTGCTTGAACCCCTCGACATCGTGCAGCACGAAGACCTCGCGCGCTCGCTCAGGAAGCCTGCGGATACCAGCCTCGAACTCCGCTCCCATGTCCGCTCGAGGCACGGCGCCCGAGGTTCGGTCCAGCACGACCTGTGAATCGGGGTGATAGCGCTCTCTGCGGATGCCGAGCTTCTTGCGGCGTCCGAGGACCAGGTTCACGGTGACCCGGTGGAGCCAGGTCGCGAAGGCCGAGTCTCCGCGGAAGGTGTCCAGTTTTCCCCACGCCCGAACGAACACGTCCTGCGTGACCTCGTCGGCGAGGTCCGGTTCCAGCATGCGGGATACCAGTGAATGCACCCGGTCGACGTGCCTGCGGTAGAGGCGCTCGAAAGCGGCCACGTCGCCGCCGGCAGCCAGCCGAACGTCTTCGAGGTCCGGATGCGCCGCGCGGCTGCCGTCTTCAGGAGTCATGGCAAGTGCGATGCTCACGTTCATCGGGCGGATTGGACAGACCCTGCAAAGGAATGGTTGAAAGCGTCGGGTTGCGCAACGCTCGCCGCCGCGTCATAACGTCCCGACACCCCTGGAGAGGATGCGGATGTCGATTTCGGTCTGGTACCACACCTTCGGCTGCAAGGCCAATCAGTACGACACCGAGCGAATGCGCCAGGAGATCGAGAGCCGCGGCGCGTCGACCGTCGAGGAGCCGGAATCGGCCAGCGCCGCCGTGCTCAATACCTGCACCGTCACGGATCAGGCGGATCTTTCGGCCCGACGCATGATCCGGAAACTACGCCGTCGGCATCCCGAGCTCCGGATCGTCGTCGCTGGATGTTCGTCGGCGCTGCACGAAGACACCTATCGCGCGCTGCCCGAGGTGGACGGGGTGGTGGCGGGACAGGACCCGGTCGCCGTCGCCGCCGAGGTGGCTCCGGAGTCGGCGCTCGCGGAAGAGCACGGGGAGCCGATCGGTGGAGCGCTGCTGCGTTCCAGCCGCCGCGGAAGCCGCGCCTGGTTGAAGATCCAGGACGGCTGCGACAGGAAGTGCTCGTTCTGCGCCACCCGGATCGCGCGCGGCGCAAGCGGGTCGCGCCCGGTCCAGGAGCTCGTGGAGGAAGCCCGTCTCCTGTCCCGCAATCACGCGGAGCTGGTACTCACGGGCATTCACATCGGCCACTACGGACGGGATCTCGCGTCGGGCGTTGGGCTTTCCGGACTGTGTCGCCGTCTCCTCGAGGCGGTCCCCGGCGTGCGCTTCAGGCTGGGCTCGATCGAGGCCACGGAGATCGATGGCGGCCTGCTGGATCTTCTGGACGCCTCCGACGGAATGCTGGCACCGCACCTTCACGTGCCGCTTCAGAGCGGCAGCGACGAAGTCCTGAAGCGGATGCGCAGGTGGTACACGCGCGACCAGTACCGCCGCCGCGTACTGGAAATTGCCGAGCGTGTCCAGCCACTCGGTCTGGGGGCCGACATCATAGTGGGCTTTCCCGGGGAATCAGAGGCCGACCACTTCCGCACGCGAGCGCTCGTCGAGGCGCTCCCGTTCACGTACCTCCACGTCTTTCCCTTCTCGGTTCGTGCAGGGACGCATGCCGCCGACCTGCCGGACCGGGTGCCGGACGAGGTGACTGCCGCGCGATCCCGGGAGTTGCGGGAGCTCGGGATAGAAAAGGGGACGGCGTCGGCCGAAGCACGGATCGGGGCGCCAGCCCTCGTCGCCGTGGAGACCGAGCACAGTGGGCTGACGGGCGACTACCTCCGAGTTCGAACCCGCGGCGCCGCGGAACCGGGAACGCTGGTTCGAGCGAGGATCTCCGGTACGGCGCAGGACCTCCGGGTCGTAACCGGGGCGACCGGCCGAGCTGCCCTCCCCGTGCTGTCGGCCTCCCTTCAGGAGACCGTCGCTCCGCTCCAGAG
>CANPVW010000231.1 GCA_947581745.1 Candidatus Benthicola azotiphorus | reverse complement strand
GAGAAAAGCAGTACGCCTACCACCCGGACCACGAGCGTCTGGCCCTTTGCATAGGCAACGACTCTCCGCATCTGTGCCTTGCTTGTGGGGTCGAGTTCATGGTGGACTCCGGAGCCCCGACCGCAGTGTGCCCCGAGTGCGGGACGGCGAAGATCGCGGCCACTTACCGGCTCGCCGGATTGCGGTGCCCATACTGCAAGGAAGGCGTGTTCCAGCAGGACCCGGACTTCTACGCCATCTCGTGAGCGCTCCTGACCCCGAAGCAGGAGAGCTGGCCAGACCTGCATGGTGATCTAGGCCGGCAGTGACAGAGTCAGTGACAAACGGCGCACTGCGAAAAAACGGCCCTGCCGTAAGTACCGACAGGACCGTCTTTTAGACAATCGGGGCGGCGAGATTCGAACTCGCGACCTCCTGAACCCCATTCAGGCGCGCTACCGGGCTGCGCCACGCCCCGATGCGGAAACAGGCGACCTGCCTGACTTCCGGGCGCGGAAGATACCGGGAGGCGCCGGGAAACGCTACCGGCCAGCGCCAATGCCCCAAGCGCCTGTCAGGCTGTGTCGTGCACCGGCGACCCGGTTTCCGCGATCCTTGTCGTGGCGGCCACCAGCTCCCGGGTGATCCCCGGCTCGTGGGACGAATGACCGGCGTCCGGAACGATGACCGCATCCAGCTCGGGCCAGGCGTGACACAGGTCGTGGAGGTTCTTCACCGGGCAGACCAGGTCGTAGCGGCCGTGCACCGCGAAGGCCGGGATCGAGCGCAGGCGGTCGACCCGGTCCAGCAGGAAGGTGTCCGGCTGGAAACGGACGTTGCGGAAGTAGTGCGCCTCCAGGCGGGCCAGGTTCCAGGCCGTTTCCGGCTCACCGAAGACGTCGCTGAACTCCGGGTTGGGAAGGAGGGTGCAGCACGAGCCCTCGTAGATCGACCAGGCCTTGGCCGCCGCCAAACCGGTTTCCCTATCTTTACCGTCGAGTCGCTTCCAGAACGCCTCCAGCAGGTCGTCCCGTTCGTCCTCCGGAATCGGCTCGACGAACTGACTCCACAGCTCGGGCTGGATCTTGCCCATCTCGTACAGCCACCAGTGGATCTCCTCGTCCCGTAGCATCCAGATGCCACGCAGCACGAGGGTGCGGACCCGGTCCGGATGCTCCTGGGCGTAGTGCATGGCCAACGAACTGCCCCAGGAACCGCCGAACACGTGCCAGGTGTCGATCCCCAGCTCCTCCCGAAGCCGCTCGATGTCGGCCACAAGGTGGTCGGGAGAGTTGCCCCTCAGCTCGCCCGCCGGCGTGGATCGCCCGCAGCCCCGCTGGTCGAACAGCACCGCGCGGAATCGATCCGGAGCGAAGAAGCGCCGGTCGGTGGTGCTGCAGCCTGCACCGGGGCCGCCGTGGACGAAGAGCATCGGCAGACCGTCCGGCGTGCCGCACTCCTCGTAGTAAAGCGTGTGCAGATCGTCAACCGGCAACTGACCGGTCCGGTAGGGCTCGATTTCCGGGTAGAAGTGTTCGTTGGCCACGTTTCAACGCCCTTCGAACGTCAGTCGGTAGCTGGAGCCGGCACGTGCTTCGAACTCCAGAGTGCCCTCTGCCGTGTGGGTCAGATGGACCGACTGGCCGTCCAGAAGCACGGCCCTCAGGCCCCTGGCCGATACCCGGCAGCGTCCGTCCACCGAGGCATCGATGGAGGCTTCGGTCAGCGATCCGTCCGACCAGGCCATGGAAACGGTGAACCCGCCTCGGGCGCGGAGGCCTGCGACGCTTCCTGCTGACCACTCGGAGGGCAGCGCCGGAAGGAGACGGATTACATCGCCGTGCGACTGAAGCAGCATCTCGGCGATGCCTGCAGTGGCACCGAAGTTCCCGTCCACCTGGAGGGCCTGTCCGCAGAGTGAAAACAGGTTGGGCAGGGACGAATCCACGAGGAGCGCGCGCAGCTGCCGGAGCGACTCCTCGCCATCCAGGAGACGGGCGCGCGCCCCGATCTTCCAAGCGTACGACCATCCGCAGCCACCTGTGCCGCGGCGGTCCAGTGATACGGCCGCCGCGCGGGCCAGGTCTTCCTCGGCCGGCGTGATCTCGCTGCCGGGGTACAGGCCCCACAGGTGCGAGAGGTGCCGGTGATGCGGTTCGATCTCGTCGTAGTCCTCGATCCACTCCTGGATCTGTCCGTGCTTGCCGATCTGATTGGGAGCCAGCCTTGCCCTGGCCGTCCGGGCCTCGGCAGCGAGTTCCTCATCCCGGCCCAGAGTGGCGGCCGCCTCCGCGAACTCGGCGAACACCTCGCGGATGATCTGCATGTCCATGGTGGGACCGACGGCCATCGTGCGCGCCTTGAGGAAGAGCCCGCTCACCTCGTCGAAGAAGCGTCCGTTGCCCGGCCACGCGGGGAAGTTCTCCGGGGAGTTGGAGGGCGCCGTCACCAGCCAGCCATAGTCGGGGTGCTCGACCAGGATGTCCAAGAGGAACTGTGTCTGGCCCCGAAGCAGGGGATAGATGCGCTCCAGATACGCAGCGTCCCGACCGAACCGGTAGTGCTCGTACAGGTTGGTCATGATCCAGGCGCCGCCCACGGGCCACGCGCCCCAGGAAGGACCGTCCATGGGGGTCGTCGCGCGCCACAGGTCGGTGTTCTGGTGCAGCACCCAGCCGCGCGCGTTCCAGTGCTCGCGGGCCGTGGCCGTGCCTGCCTCGGCCACTTCGCGTGTGAACCTCTCGAGGGGCTGCACCATCTCCTCGAGATGGCCCGTCTCGGCGGGCCAGTAGTTCATCGGGAGGTTGATGTTGATCGTGTACTTGCTGTCCCACCACGGATTCGAGCTGTCATTCCAGATGCCCTGAAGATTGGCGGGCAGCGTGCCGGGACGGGAACTGGCGATGAGCAGGTAGCGGCCGAACTGGTAGTAGAGTGCCGCCAGGCCGGGATCCGGGCTGTCGGCGAAGCGCGCGATGCGCTCGTCGGTGGGCAGGTCGGGCCCGGGTTCAGCGCCCAGGTTCAGCATCACACGGTCGAACCAGGAACGGTGCTCGCGTTCGTGCGCGGCGCGCATGGCCTGCCAGGTGCGGTCCCGCACGCCGGAAAGCACGGCCTGCACCCGGGCCGCCGGATCGGCCGAGACGTCCCTGTAGTCCACGAAGCTCGTGGCCGCGGCGAACACGAGCACCGCTTCATCGGCGTTCCGCACGTGGAGCGTACGGTAGTCGATCTCGCTCGTCCCTCCGTGCACTCGTGCCCGGAGGCGGCCCTCGTAATGGAGGCGTCCCTCGATGCCCAGGTAGTCGGTGTTCTTCCCCGTGACTCGCAGATCGGACGGGGGGATTCCATCCATCCGGAAGTAGTCGGTGCCGTAGTTGGAGTGCGCCGGATTGCGGACTCCGTGGAGGTTCGCCGAGAAGGTCACGGCACCCGGACGGTCCGCGCTGATGCGTATCACGAGGACCTGATCGACGGCGCTCGCGAAGATCTCGCGGAGGTACTCCACGCCATCCACGACGTACCTGACCCGGGCCACGCCTTCGCCTAGATCCAGCGATCGCCGATAGTTCGTCGCCCCCTTGTGTCCCGGAAAATCCAGCCACAGATCGGCAAAGGGCTGGTACTTCATCATCTCGTACGGAACGCCCATCATGGTGCGCCCGAAAAGGTCGTGGGCTCGCACGAAGTCGCCCGCGAACAGGTAGGCACGGATCTGCGGGAGGGCCTCGTGAGCGCCCGGAACCACCGGGTCATAGGGCCCGCCAGACCACAGCGTCTCCTCGTTCAGCTGGATCCGTTCGCGCTCGACTCCGCCGAACACCATGGCGCCCAGTCGGCCGTTGCCCACCGGCAGCGCTTGATTCCATTCCGCTGCGGGCTCGTCGTACCAGAGCTCCACGGGCTTCGTACCGGCAGGTACCTGGGCTCGGGCGGGCAATGCCGGGAGCAGAAGTGAGAGGGCGGCTGCAAGGACGATCGTGGGAGACGCGAAGTGCTGTGGCACGGGATGACCTCGACGCTTTACGGTGGGGCGGTTCGCTGAAAGGTACCGATCCCCTGCCGGGCCAGCGAGCGGGCAGCGGTAGGTGCCGAGTTCCTCCGCCCGCGAAGAGGCGGAAGAGAAGCCTTGGGATCGGCCCACTGGACCCCGAAGCCGCAAATGCAGACGTTGGGCGGATCGGGCCAAGCTCTCCCGCGTCAGCGCGGGAAGGTGATCACGGATCACACGGGAGGAATCGATGAGTGAAGGCACCGGCTACATCCTCACGCCCGACGTCCTCAACGCTCACATGATCGAGCTCTGAAATGGTAACGGCTGCGCGAAAGTGTCTGCATGTCCTGACTCTTGCGTTCCTCCTCCCTTTCGCCCTGTCGTGCGCCCCGGGGGACCGGGAAGCCCCGGACGCGAACGGCCCTCCAAAAGAGACCGCAAGCGCTGCCAGCCCTTACCTCTTCGTCTGGGCCGGAGCCGTGAATGACGGAGACAGCGACTTCCTCGCGGTGATCGACGCGGATCCCGAGTCCGCACGCTACGGTGAGATCCTGTCCAGCCTGTCCGTCGGCCTGAAGGGCGGAGCGCATCATACCGAGCACGTCATGCCGGCGGGGGACACCCTGTTCGCGAACGCCTTCCAGGCGGGAACGACCTTCCTCTTCGACATCTCCGATCCGCTCGACCCGAAGGTGGCCGGCTCGTTCGAAGCCATGGGAGAGTACACCTATCCTCACACCTTCGAGCGGCTGCCGAACGGCGACGTGCTGGCGACCTTCCAGACCATGGGCGAAGGCAACGAGGTCGCGGGAGGGCTCGTGGAGCTCGATCCGTCAGGCGGATTCGTCAGGTCCTCGGCAGCCGCCGATCCCGTGGACCCCGAGCTCCGCGCGTACAGCGTCACTCCGATCCCGAAGCTCGATCGCGCCGTGAGCACCACGTCGGACATGTGGGAAGAGCATATCAGCACCTCATTCCAGGCATGGAGGCTCTCTGACCTCGCCCTGCTCCATACGGTCCGCCTCCCCGAAGGCCCCCTCGGCTACGAGCACGAGGACCCGGCGGAGGTCCGCCTCCTCCCGGACAGCGTGACCGCGATCCTGACGACGTTCACCTGTGCCATGTACCTGCTGCACGATCTCGAGACCGACGAGCCGTGGGCGGAGCTGGTGCACGTGCTGCCGTGGGACGCCTACCCCAACCACTGCGGCGTCCCGGCCACCCGGGGGCGGTACTGGGTCCAGCCGTACGCGCGCGGAGACTCGTCGGCCCTCATCTCGATGGACATCTCGGACCCGTCGAATCCGGTGGAGCTGGACCGACTCACGCTGGACGAGTCCTGGGCACCCCACTGGATCTCGATGGAACCCGAGGGAGACCGGATCGTCGTGACCTCGGCAGAGGGATCGACACTATACCGGGTTTTGATAGTCCATCTCGACCCGGAAACCGGCAGCCTCGCCCTGGACTCCACCTTCCGGAGCCCCGGCGCCGAGCGCCCGGGGGTGAGCTTCGACCGCACCGAATGGCCGCACGGAGAGGCGGGACCCGCGCGACCGCACGGCACGGTGTTCTCCCGGCGCCACTGAGGCTCGAAGGGCGCGCCACGCGGTTGACTGCGATGTTCACCTTGGCCTTCTTGGGGTGAATCCTGAGCGGATGCTGGCGCCGCGGGTGTGCCACACGAAGCAACGAACTGAGAGGTGCTTCATGCCAAGAGTTCTTTTCGCCCATTCCGTGACGGACGTCGACCATTGGGTCAGCAAGCATTCCGAGAGAGTCGATGCTTTCTCGACCTGGGGTTCGAACGTCGT
>CANPVW010000230.1 GCA_947581745.1 Candidatus Benthicola azotiphorus | reverse complement strand
CGGATCATCGGGCTTCCGGACCTCGAAGCCCGGCGGCCTGTCTCAGCCGCCCTGGATCTCCGCCGCCACGTCCTCCACCTCTCGCCATACGCGAAGCAGATTGCCGCCCCACAGCTTGCGGATGTCCTCTTCCGAGTAGCCGCGCCGCACGAGCTCGAGCGTGACGTTGAAGGTCTCGGATGCGTCTCTCCACCCGATCACGCCCCCGCCTCCGTCGAAGTCCGAGCTGATCCCCACGTGATCGATCCCGATCAGATCGACCGCGTAGTCGATGTGGTTCACGAAGTCGGAGACGGTGGCTCCCGGAAAGCGCTCGTTGATCTTCTCCCTCGCCGCCCGGTACGCCTCCCGCTGCTCGGGGGTGGCGGCGGCCCGGGACTCGAAACCGGCGTTCTCCCGCAGCTCGCGAAGGGCCTGCTCCTTTTCCGGCGACACCTTCACGTACCCGTCGAAGGCCACGATCTGGACCACGCCTCCGTTCGCCTGTATCGCGAGGAGCTCTTCGTCGGTGAGGTTTCGGGGCGAATCCGCCAGCGCCCGGACCGCGGAGTGTGAGGCGATGATCGGGGCTTTCGAGAGTCGCGCCGCGTCGAGCGTCGTCTTCTTCGATGAGTGCGACACGTCCACCATGATCCCGAGCCGGTTCGCCTCGGCGATCGCCCGCGCGCCCAGCTCGCTCACCCCACCGTGCTCCTCTTCGACGTCACCGAGGTTATCCCTGGGCATCGACGAGTCGGCGAGGTCGTTGTGGCCGATGTGCGTGAGGCCGAAGTAGCCGGCGCCGCGGTCGTGGAAGTCCTCGAGCAGCGAGAGGTCGGTCCCGATGGAGTAGCCGTTCTCGACCCCGATCGCCGCGGCGAGCTTGCCCTCCGCATGCAGCCGTTCCACATCCTCCGGAGACCGGGCGAAGCCGATCTCGTCCGGGTACATCTCGTCTGTCAGCCGGTGGATGGCCTCGAACTTCTTGATCGCCTCCGCCCGGGCGGCCGCGTAGTTCTCCGGCGTGCGCTCTGTCTGACCGACGTAGACCACGAAGAATGCCACGTCCAGCCCGCCCTCGCGCATCTTCGGCAGCGTCACCTGGCGCCCTTCCCGCTCACCCGGGTCGGACTCCGCGGTCGCGAAGTCGGACGGGATGTCGTCGTGCGTGTCGATCGTGATCACGGACTCGTGAATCGCCCGGGCACGGGCTTCGAGTTCCGCCGGGGTCGCTTCCTGCTGCCCGCAGGCGCCGGCAGGCGCGACGAGGGCGAAGACCAGGAAGGACGCGAACGGAATGCGACCGGCGGCATGTGAGGGGCTCATGGTGACTCCCATGTGGGTTGGCGAAATCGTCACACCGACGCCAAGCTCCGGGATCTGTGACCCTCGCGCAACGGAACCTCCGTACTCCCGCCCAGGACCGGCTTGACCGGATCTCCGGCGGAAGGCAAGCTGAAGGCCTCTCACCCGCACCCGGAGACGACCCGTGCGCAGGTTGACGTGGCTTTCGACGATCCTGCTGGCCCTGGCATTCGCCGATCCGGTGGCGGCCCAGGAGACTCGATTCGAGTCCGCGTCCTGGGAGACCCTCCGGGCACGTCCGTATCCGGAGTGGTTCACCGACGCGAAGCTCGGGATCTTCATCCACTGGGGTGTCTATTCGGTTCCGGCCTACTCGGGCCCCGAGGACTACGCCGAGTGGTTCCTGCGCGGCCTGCAGACCGGCGATTCGCTGCGCGTCCGTTTCATGCAGGACAACTACGGCTCGGAATTCGCCTACGAGGACCTCGCTCCCCTGTTCAGGGCCGAGCTGTTCGACCCGGCCGAGTGGGCGGATCTGTTCCGGCGGGCGGGGGCCCGCTACGTGGTGCTCGTATCTAAGCACCACGACGGATACGCGCTGTGGCCCAGCGCCTATTCGACCGGATGGAACAGCGTCGACGTCGGACCGGGCCGTGACCTGGTCGGCGACCTGACGGAGGCGGTTCGACGGGCCGGTCTGAGGATGGGTCTCTACTACTCTCTCGGAGAGTGGACGAACCAGCTGCATCGCTGGTATACGGACCCGCCCGAGACGATCGGGCCCTACGTGGAACGACACCTCGTGCCGCAGTTCAAGGAGCTGGTCGCGGCTTACTCCCCCGACCTCATCTTCGCGGACGGGGAGTGGCTCAATACGGCGGAGCAGCTGCACTCCCGGGAGATGATCGGGTGGTACTTCGACGCGGTCGGACCGGATGCCGTGGTGAACGACCGGTGGGGAGCCGGGAGCGACATCGGCTTTCGGACCCCGGAGTATTCCTCCGGGATCGGACTCACCGACCGGCCGTGGGCTGAGGTGCGGGGGATCGGCCGCTCCTTCGGTTACAACAGGAACGAGAAACTCGACGCCTACATGAGCGCGGAGAAGCTCATTCACTTCTTCGCCGCGGCCGTGGCGGGCGGTGGCGGACTGATCCTCAACGTGGGCCCCAGGGCGGACGGTCAGATCCCGCTGCTTCAGCAGGAGAGGCTCCTCCAGCTTGGCGAATGGCTCGCCGTGAATGGAGATGCCATCTACGGTTCTCGACCATGGAGAAAGACGGGCGAAGAACGCGAAGTGACGCTCGAGCGAATCGACCCGACGATCGACTTCGACTGGAATCGGAACGGCCCCGGCGATCCGATCCGCGAGGACGACTTCACGGCCGAGTGGCGGGGCTACCTCGAACCCCCGCTTACGGGAAGCTATACGTTCACGGCGACGGCGGACGACGGAGTGCGCGTGTGGGTGGACGGACGGCTGGCGGTGGACGAGTGGAACGATGCGGAACCGGGGACGGCGGAGCCGACGATGCGCCTGGTCGGCGGACTACGAGTCCCGATCCGGGCGGAATTCCGGGAAAGAAGCGTGCAGGCCTCCGTCAGGCTCGAGTGGTCGGGACCGGACCGGGAGCCGGAAGTCATTCCCCGGTCGTGCCTGTACTCGGCGGCGGACGGCAGAGAGGCGGATGGCCTGGCCGCGACGTACCGATCGTCCAGTCAGCACCTGGTTTACACGCAGAAGGACGGCGACCTGTTCGCGATCACGTTCGAGTGGTCGGACGGCGATCTGGAGCTTCCGATCCCGGAGCCGGCGTCGGGAACCCGTGTCTCGCTGCTGGGCCGTGACGGTGTGCTGCCCTGGAGCTACTCGGACGGATTGCTGCGCATCGACCTTTCCACGGTACCTTTCGGGGAGATTCCGAGCCGCTGGGCCTGGACGGTCCGACTGGAGGGGTACGCTGCGGAGGTCCCGGTCGAGAGCGGAGCGGGCGAATGAAGGGACCTCGGTGGCTCGGAAGGTCACCGCTGAGGCTCGGGCTGACGATCAGCTGCGTCCTTCTCCTCGGGCTGATCGCTTCCGAAGCGTTGCTCGATCGATGGCCGGCGATCGCCCGGGCCGCGCAGGGCGGACCGCTCTCCCGCCAGGATGACGGCATCCTCCGGGACCTCCGCATCGCGGTCGTGCACTGCCTCCTGGCGGGATACCTGCCGGCGGCGTTCCTGAGCGTCCTGCGAAGCGGAAGGGAAACCGTCATCGCCCTCCAGAGGGCCCTGGACTGCACGCCAAAGGAATGCGACGCCCTGGCAAACTCGGTTCGCCTGTCGGCGACCGGCCTCGCGGTCGCCGCGCTGGTGGGCATCACCCTCGCTTTCGCCGCACCGTACATCGTGCCACCCGTCCCCGTCTCCCCGTGGCGGCCTCTGTCGTGGGCCCCGGAGGTGGCGTGGACCAGGATACTGGGACTCTGGCTCGGTGCGTGCGGAGCGATGCTCGCCTACGCGATCGCATCCGTGTCCCGCAGGATGTCCCGTCTCGCGACAGACCTGAAGTCGATCGACCTGTTCGACCTGGAGCCGTTGCTTCCTTTCACCCGGCAGGGCCTGCGCAACGCACTCCTCCTGATCGGGTTCGTCGCGATCAGTGGACTGATGCTGCTGACCGAGACGGGGTTCGGTCTCCTGGGGGCCGTCGTCGGCACGTCCACTCTCGTCATCGCGGGACTGGCGCTCCTCCTTCCGCTGCGTGGGGTGCATCGCCGGATCACCGAGGCGAAGGAGGTCGAGCTCGCGTGGGTGAACTCGAAGCTCCGGGAGCAGCGCGACGTCCTCAAGAAGGGGTCTGCCCGCACGTCCGGCGATCTGTCGGATCTGTCGGCCTACCGTGAGCTCATTCGCGGGGTGCGGGACTGGCCGATCAGCACCTCTTCGTACGTGCGCTTCGCCGCCTACCTGCTGATTCCGCTGATTTCCTGGGCCGCGGCCGGCCTGGTGGAACGGCTAGTCGACGCGCTGGTGTTCTGAGCGCGGGACGCTCTCCCGTGCCAGACTTCAGGGCTCGCGTCAGATTCCGAACAGGCGATCGTACATGTCGCCGTAGCTGCTCACGGCGCCGGTGACCAGCGCGAGCAGGTAGCCCAGAACCAGGAATACGAAATACGCCGCAGACATGACTCCTCCGTTCAACGAACAATGTCCGGGGGAGACGTCACGGGACCGTCACGGGCTTGAAAGAGGAGCGTAGAAGGAATGATCGCGGACGACTGCCTCAGGGCACCGCGGAGACCGTCACCGAGAAGTCTCCGACGTCCAGAGGCTGATTGTCCGTTCCCGCCACCTGCTGCAGGACGGCCTGGTACCCGCCCACCTGTCGCACATCCGGTGCCGGGAACCTGAGGATCTCGCCCGACAGCGAGGTGCCGACGACGACCGCGTGCAGCGTGCCTCCCGACAGGTCGTGATACAGAGTGGCTCCGCCGCCCGGCGCCGGCGTCCCGATCCCGGGGCCCGTCAGCGTGAGGACGACGGCACCGGCGGACGGACTCCCCGCGAGCGAGACCCGCAGCTCGCCGGGCTCCGGCAGCTGCTCGGGGGGACCGGACGGATCAGCTCCACCGCACCCCTGGATCATCAGCATCGCGGCAAGCGACACGAGGGCCGAACGCGGCGAGCGTGTGCTCTTCATGGAACCACCTCGTCTCCGCCAGTTGTGGAGATCCGGCTCGTCAGGCCCTCGCGCTGCAGCCAGGCGCGAAAGTCTCCCACATCGAATCTCCCGTTCCCGTTTCCGATCTCGTCCAGGTAGTCGAGCTCCGAGGCGCTGAGCACGGCGCGGACGCCCATCAGGTGGTCGGCCACATCGTCGGCCGCGAGGACCGGTCGCTCCCGAACGACGAAAGTCACGTCCGCGGTTTGCGGCGAATCATCGGCGTTTCCGGACACCGTGATCACGGCCGTGTGCGTGCCGGCACCGAGGGTCGAGGCGTCGACCGCCACCGCGACCGGCGCCTCGGACCCGGAGGATGTGTCGCCGGACCCGGACGACAGCGACACCCATTCCTGATCCGGCGAAGCGGTCCAGTGCAGCGTGCCGCCCCCATCGTTGCCGATCGTCAGGGCCTGTGCTTCCGGCACATCCCCCTCGTACGCCTCGAATGCCAGCGTGCCGGCCAGCGCGATCGACGGAGACAGGGTCACATCGAGCGTCGCTTGCAGGATCTGCGGCGAGTTCGGGGCGTCACCGGCGAACGTGAGGGTACCCGCGTATTGCCCGAGATCGAGCCCGTCTACCGAGAACGCGACCGTGTCCGTCTCGCTGGCCCCCGGTTCGAGCGTTCCGGATTCCCGAGCGACGGTCATCCAGGGCGCATCGGATGTGGCCGTCCAGTTCAGCGCCACCCCGCCGTCGTTTCGGATGACGATCTCCCGCGCCGGGGGGTCGACGCCGACGACGGCCTCCATGTCGAGTGGCTCCGTCACCAGCGTCAGTACCGCGGCCGCCGTCACTTCGATGCTGACCGCAAGCGTCTGGGGCGAGTTGTCCGCGCTCCCGGACACCGTGACGGTCGCTCCGTAGGTGCCCGGCGCGAGGTCCGTCGCCACGGTGGCCGTGATCCCGGCGGACGTGTTCGGAGTCAGCGTGCCCGAGGTGACGTCGAGATCGAGCCACTCGGCATCGTCCACGGCTGTCCACTGCAGGTCGCCGATGCCCAGGTTGCGGACCGCGAAATACTGGGGATCCATGCTTGAGCCCTGCAGGCCTGCGAAGCTGAGCGACGAGGGGTCGAGCACGATGTGCCCCGGCTCGGCGATGGAAATGGTGACCACGTAGCCTTCGGCCGTCGCCGCGTCGATCGTGACGTTGATTCCGCTCTCGGTGTCGCTGAAGGTCTCTCCCGGTATCCAGCGGGCGGCGGCATCATCCGGGTTCCCGTTGCCGTCCGGATCGACCACGTACGCGCGGTTCGTGATGTGGTGCATGATCACGGCGGAGTCGGGCAGGTTCACGTCGTAGCCCACGAAGCGCCGCGCCTCGACCGTGTAGTACGAGCCGTCGATCCGCGGGACGCGCGCCATCAGGTAGTCGCCCCCGGCTCCCAGGTCCGCCAGCCGATGCAGAGTGATCGTCTGCGTCGAACCGATGGTGGCGTCGTAGATCCGCCCGGCCGGAATCCAGCCGAGCAGATCTTTGTGGTACGAGATGGTATGAGGGGCGAGCCAGCCCCATATCGGATCGTGGTTCGTCCAGGCGCCGCTCATCACGTCCCAGTTGGAGTCGTACACGGCCGTGTACGGACCCGATGAATGAGGGAGCCCGAAACCGTGCCCCATCTCGTGGTTGTACGTGACGTGATCCGCCCAGTCCGCCAGCCAGGTCATGCGGTAGCTGCGGGAGGTACCGTCGATGGCGAGGCTCGAGCTGCCGCCCCACGAGAAGCCTCCCAGGTCCTCGTTGAACTGGAAGTTGATCCCGACGTAGTCGGGGAAGAAGACATCCGCGTCGGCCGCTGCCGCGCAGTCGGTCTTCAGCAACGAGAGGTTGGCCGTGCCTGCAGCGTCATCGACGTATGCCGAGCGAGGCTGGGGCAGGTCGTACCAGCCGATCGCGCCACTCCCCGCCACGTTGGCCTGGTCGAACGACAGCTCGCGCCAGTAGTGGTCCGCACCGGGCTCGGCGGTTCCCATGAGGCCCTGGTACCACGCCAGGGGATGCGGCTCGGTGGTCGGAGAATCGGCGAAGCGGCACAACACGGTGATCCACGGATAGGAGCCGAATATCGGCGCGCCCTGCGGGGGAGGCGAGGCGCCGGTCGGATCCGTGGCGTACCCTATCGAGCTCACCTCGAGCTCTCGGACCGCCTCCGCCCCGGGTGCCCGCCGGGGCTTCCGCCAGTTGCCGGCGACCCGGACGAACTGGCCGACCGCGCCCCTTGCTCCGCCCACCATCTCCAGCTGTGCATCGGTCACCCGCAGCGGCACCATCTCACCGTCGGCAGTCGACAGGAAGTGACGAAGCCGCGGGGTTCCGCGACCCGGCAGAGGGTCCTCCCACAGGCTGCCGACCCGTCCCGCGATCGAGGCCTGCTGGGCGCGGGCCTCCACAGGTCCGACCCATCGGACGGCACCCGGCGCCGCGTGCACGGCGAGGAGCGCGGCCGCGGAGATCAAGATCCGCCCGAGCCCACGACGACTCGTGTTCAGGTGCATGGACGCCTGTCGGTCAAGGAACGATATCCGGCACAACGGTCATTTCCTGACTCGTTTGCACGAGCCGCGGGTCCACCCTTCCCGCCCCCTGAGGGCATCCCGGAGTGGCAGAAATCCCCGTTTCATGCCTGTTTCACGATACTCTGGCCGTGGGTCCGTCGGATGGCGGACCGGGCCCGGGCCCGGAGATTTGCAAGTCCCGTGCTCGGTCGTCCGGCACGGGCGGACAGACCCTCCTAGAACCTCGATCCGGGAAGCTCCACGTCGGCGGCGCGCCATGCCACGGCGAATCGATCCCGGACGGCCTCGGCCTCCATCTGATCTCCCTGCTCGTCCAGACAGAGCTCCAGGCCGCGGAGGGCGTACCCGTTCTCGGCGAAGTGATCGAGCGACGCGTCGTAGACAGCTTCCGCCTCGGCCGCGCGGCCTGCATCCAGCAGGACGGCCCCGAGGACGTGGCGTACCGGAAGGTGCCAGGGGGGCGGCTCGTCGTACGTGAGGGCGGCCTCCATCGCCACCCCCTCCGTCAGGGCCGCGACAGCGCCCTCCGTGTCGCCGCGCGCGGCGTCGGTCTCGCCCGTCAGCACGCGTTCGGCGATCGACAGCAGGGTGTGAGCCGAGTTCAGCTCCCATACGGTCACCCCGTCGAGCGCATCGCTCGCGAGCAGCGCTCGAAGCGCACCCAGTTCCTCTTCCGCCGCGTCCGGCCGACCGCTGCGGGCGAAAGCCATGCCGCGCGCGTAGTGCCACGTGCCCTGTGGGTACGCCAGGTCGCCGGGAGGAGCCGGCTCGGCGAGAATCTCGTCCCACATTCCGAAGCGCACCATCACGCGGAGCGGCGTCACGAGGTAGTGCTGCAGGGCGCCGAATCCGGGCTCGCGCATCATCTCCGGGTCCACCCTGGCCTCCAGCTGACGGGCGGATTCCATCGCCAGGGCACGGTTGCCGGCCATCTGCGCGGCGAAGGAGAGGAAGTGGTAGTTGTGCGAACCGTACCCCTGGTCGAACCCATCGGGACCCTGGTCCGGCGCGGGTTCGGCGTGCATGGCGTGGGCCTGCACCGCGTTCTCGTTCGACTCGATCGCATCTGCGTACCGGCCGACCCGGATGTAGATGTGCGATGGCATGTGAACGACGTGCCCCGCTCCAGGCATCAGGCCGGCCAGACGCTCGGCGCACGGAATGGCCCGCTCCGGGTGCTCCTTCTCGACGGCATGGATGTAGAAGTGGCATGCCCCGGCGTGCTCCAGGTGATCCTCGGTGACCGGGAGCAGCCGGCCGAGGATCTTCTCAGTCGCCGGGCGTGGCGATCCGTCGTCGTTCCAGTAGTTCCAGGGACTCAGGTCCATCAGGGCCTCGGCCGCGAGCACCTGGGCGTCAGGGTCGTCCGGCCAGTCGTCGGCGACGAGGTCCATCGCCGCTGCGTACGCCGTGTCCTGTCTCGCTCGCTCGAACAACGGGTCTTCCTCGTAGCGCAGCGCCATCGCCTCGATGTACGCTCGCTCGCGCTCCCCCGCATCGGCCGATGCCTGCAGCACCTCCAGGGCCTGCCGGATCGATTGACGGGCGACAAGGGCCCCCTCCGGCGTCAGCGCGGCATTGATATTCGGCCCGCTCGCCCACGCGATCCCCCAGTAGCACATCGCGCAGTCAGGGTCGAACGAGGCCGCCTTCCGGAAGGAAGCGACCGCGGCCGGATGGTTGAATCCGTAAGCGAGGCGCATCCCCTGGTCGAAGTAGACCTGGGCGGAGTCGGAGTGGGTGGTCACCTCGTGGTGATGGTTGCCGAGACCATCGCGCAGGACTGCCTCGGCATCTCCCGTCCCCGCGGGATGGCCGTGCTCGAGGACCGTTTCCGTGGCGGAATCAGGGCCGCAGGCGATCGCGAGGGCCAGGAAGGGGATCGTGCTCAGGTTCCGGAGTGGGCTACGAGGGATCATTCTGTCTGCCTCCACCTTCAGTCGACCTCGGGTGCCACCACACCCATGCTCCCCACGATAGGATGGGGCTCGCCATGGTGGAAGGTCGCACCAGTCCGCCGCGTCGCGGCCGCCTTGGCGCACGGGTTTGAATCCCACGAGCGATTCCAGCCGTACTTGCCGGCATGGAAACCTCCGCCCTGGCCTGGATCGCCGTCGCCGCGATGATCGCATCGCTCCTTCTCATCCCGCTCGGACTGCCCGGGATCTGGGTGATGATCGCGATCCTGCTGCTGGGCGTGTTCGGAGGCCTCGTGTCGCCGTGGATCTTTCTGCTCATCGTCGGTCTGGGCGGATTCGCCGAGTTCCTGGAGTTCGTGGCCGTCGGACGAATGACCTCGCGCTACGGCGGTACGAACCGCACTTTCTGGGGCGCCTTGGTCGGCGGGCTGATCGGCGCGCTGGTCGGCACGCCCGTTCCGGTGGCGGGCTCCCTGGTGGGCGCTTTGATCGGAACGGTCGGAGGCGCCTTTTTCGTCACCTGGCACCAGACAGGGCACGCGGCGGGCTCGGCCCGCGCGAGCTGGGGCGCACTGCTGGGCCGCGCCGTGGCGATCGGGCTCAAGGTATTCGTGGGCCTCGTGATCATCGCGATCGGCGGAGCGAGCCTGCTGCTCGCCTGAGCCCACCTGACCCACCGTTCGATCCGCCTGAATCCCCCGACAGCTGACCCGCGCTCACTCAGCGCGCAGTCGTGACTTCGGTGCGATTCGCGTCGTCTGATCGAAGACGATGCGATACGCACGGAATTGACACTTTGAGACAAGATGGCCATTCTTAGCCATCCTGCCCGACCGTGCGCGATCCAGTACGGGGTCTGAGGGCGGGCCCAACAGAATCAGAGGCGCACGCAGACGTGAGGACATCTCCGGCGAGCATCATCGAGGAGCGGATCGCCGCATCCCGTACCCTGGATGAGCCGTTCGATCTTCGCCCCCAGCGAGACGCAGTCAACCGCCGAGTGTGGCACGAGCGTGTCCGGCGGCTCCTCCGAGTCGGTACCCTGCTGGCCGGCGAATCAGCGGTGGTGGCGGCCTCTCTCGCGCTCTCCCTCGTCGCGACGGTGGACGTCGGACGCCTGGTTCACGGGCTCAACCTGCTTCCGTTGATATTTCTCGTCGGCACGGGGGCGCAGGCCGTCTTCCAGACCTACGGGCCGGCGACTGCCAGGCGATCGTATCTGCGGTCCGCCGTGGGAGGCGTGTCGGCGGTGGCGGCGTTCGCGCTGCTCGGCATCATCTATCCGGACTTCCGGATGCTCCTGAGGGAATACCTGTTCCTGGCCGTATTCATGGCCAGCGGTTACGCGGCCGTGAGGGTCGGAGTGGAACAGCTCATTCGAGCCATCTACCGGAAGGAGATCGGACGGCGGCCGACCCTGATCATCGGCGACCACGACGCCGCGATGGGCATCCGCGTCCATTTCATCGTCAACGATGACCGACAGGCGCGCGTGGTCGGTCACCTGTCGCCGGACCCATCGCAGGACCCGACGGCGCTCGGAGGCCTGGATTCGCTCCGCGATCTCATCGAGGAACACGACATCCGGAGCGTGGTGGTCTCGGCGCACCTGGACGCCGATCGCTTTCGTGAAGTCGTCCGCTGCTGCCTGCTGCACGGCGCCACCGTCAGCGTGGTCCCGGCCGAGCTCAGCTCCATTCCGTGCAAGTTCAAGAGCCAGCAGATCGCCGGCTGGCCCCTCATCGAGCTGGAGATCCCCCGCCTGCACCTGTTGCAGGTGGTAGCGAAGCGAACGCTCGACATCCTCGTGTCGGGCTCTGCGCTCGTCCTGCTCGCTCCCGTCGGATTGGTCATCACGCTCGCGATCCGGCTCGATTCCCCGGGGCCGGCGATCTTCCGTCAGCAGCGACTCGGTCTCGGCGGACGATCGTTCCGGCTGTGGAAGTTCCGCAGCATGCGGGTGGACGCGGAGGAGGTCCTCAAGACGGACCCGTTCCTGTATCGGCGCTACGTGGAGAGCGACTACAAGCTGAGTCCGGACGAGGACCCGCGGGTCACGCGCGTCGGCAGATTCCTGCGCCGCACGAGCCTCGACGAGCTTCCGCAGCTGTTCAACGTGCTGCTCGGAGACATGTCGCTGGTCGGGCCACGTCCCGTCGTGCCGGAGGAAATCGAGCACTATGGACCGGACGCGCGTGTCTTCCTGGCGGTCAAGCCCGGACTGACGGGTTACTGGCAGATCAACGGCCGGAGCGACGTCGCGTACCCCGAAAGGGCCCGGCTGGACATCGACTACATCACGAACTGGAGCCTCGGGAAGGACCTGGCGATCCTGGCCGGTACGGCCTCCGCGGTCCTGAGAGGGCGAGGAGCGTACTGAGCGGCTTCGCCGGATGCCGAGCTCGGCGACGTCGGGCCGGGGTCTCCGGTCTGTTGGCCACCATCCTCGCCATGGCCTCGCTCGCCGTGGCCTGTGCGGACGCGACCTCCCCGGTTCCGGAAGACGCGCCGAACGTGGTGCTGATCATCGTCGATGACCTGCGGTGGGACGCCGTGGGATCCCTGGCCCCTGCTTCCCTGTCGACCCCCTCCATCGATCGACTGGCGAACGAGGGCATCACCTTCGATCAGGCCTTCGTCGTTCAATCCGTCTGCAAGCCGAGCCGCGCCAGCATGTTCACCGGCCTGTACGCGCATTCGCACGGCGTCCGCACCAACGTCGACGACTGGACGCAGAAGCAGAAGAACATCTTCCGTGCGATGGAGGTCCGCGGCTACCGGGTGGGCTACGTGGGCAAATGGCATCTCGGCGGAAAGACACCTCCGGACTGGGCCGATCGGTGGGTCAGCCTGAGCGGGCAGGGTGAGTACGTAGATCCCGTCCTCGACATCGACGGCGCCGCCGTGCCGTACTCCGGTCACTCGATCGACGCGCTGACGGAGCATGCGATCCGCTTCGTGCGCGCGGCCGGGAACCAGCGCTTTTTCCTCGTGCTGTCGCACAACGCCGCGCACGCGCCCTTCGTCCCGCAGGACCGATGGCGGGGCACGGTCGATCCGGGATCGCTCGAGATTCCGAGCAGCTTCTACGACGATCTGAGCGATCAGCCGGCGTTCCTGAGGGAGAGGGCCGTCGTCCGGAACGAATCCACGTTGAGGCTGACCGCGGAGGCGTACTACGAGCTCGTGCGAGGCGTCGACGAGAGCGTGGGCCGGCTGCTGACGGCTCTGGAGGATCAGGGGATCCTCGACCAGACCCTGGTCATCCTGATTGGAGACAACGGGTACCTGCTTGGGGAGCATCACCTCCTCGACAAGCGGGTGGCCTTCGAGGAATCGATGCGCGTGCCGCTCATCGTGCGGTATCCGCCCTGGTTCGACGGCGGCGAGCACAGCGACGGGTTCGCCCTCAACGTGGACCTCCCGGCCACGATCATGCATGCCGTGACAGGCAGGCAGGAGGGCTTTCCGTCCCACTTTCTCCCCGTCCCTCGCGTCGGAATCGACCAGTCCCTCAAGCTGACGGCGGATGGGGCTCATCGGCAGGCGTTCCTGTACGAGTACTTCCAGGACTCCAGGTTTCCGGTGACGCCAACCCTGCGGGCCGTGCGGACGCCCGAGTTCAAGTACGTCAGCTACGAGGATCCAGCGCAGATCGATGAGCTCTACGACCTGCGGAGCGATCCGCTGGAGACGCGCAACCTGGTGGGTGAGGAACAGTATCGGCAGGTGCTCGCGGCTCTGAAGCTCGAGCTGGAGGACCTGCGAGTCGCCACCGGGGACCGTTAGAAATCCGTTGACGCCGCGCGGCCGGTGGCCTCCCGATGTTCCTCGAGCAGCTCACCGATCCGCGACTCCATCGTCGCCTTGAACACACGGCGGTCGAACCTCTCCGCCCTGGCCCTGATCCTCTCGGGCTCGAACGGGGTCGGCCGGCTCTCGAACCTCTCGACCGCCCGGGCAAGCGACTCGACCGTCTGTTCCTGGAAGAACAGGCCCGTCTCGCCCTCGACGACGGTCTCACGCGCACCGCCGCGGCCGAACGCGATGACGGGGCGACCCGCGGCCATCGCCTCCACCGGTACGATGCCGAAGTCTTCCTCGCCCGGAAATACGAGGGCCCGGCAGCGCGCGTACTTCTCGCGGACGACCGAGAACGGCTGGCGGCCCAGCAGCTGCACCGTCGGACCCGCGAGTCGCTTCAGTTCCTTCATCTGCTCGCCCTCGCCGATCACGACCAGAGGCTTGCCCATTTCAGTGAACGCCCGCACGGCGAGGTCGGCCCGCTTGTAGCCGACGAGCTGTCCCACGACGAGATAGTGGTCGTCCGTCTCCGCGGAGAGTTCGAACGACCCGGTATCCACCGGCGGATGCACGACCTCGGCGTCGCGTCGATAGTGCTTCCGGATTCTCCGGGCGACGTACTCCGAATTGGCGAAGAAGTGATCGACGCGCAGGGCGCTCGCCGCGTCCCAGCGGCGCAAATAGTGAAGGAGCAGCCGCGCGACCGGTCGCAGCGGAGGCGAGACTTCCCGCAGGTAGTCCCAATACATGTCCCACACGTAGCGCATGGGGCTGTGGCAGTAGCATACGTGCAGCGTATCGGGCGTGGTGACGACCCCCTTCGCCGGCCCGCACTCGCTGCTGATGACCAGATCGTAGTCGCGAAGATCGAGCTGCTCGAGCGCCAGCGGCATGAGAGGCAGATACTTCTGGTAATGGCGGGCGGCGCCCGGAAGCCGGCCGACGAACGTGGTCCGGATGTCGTGCTTCTTCAGGTCGGCGGACAGCGCGTCCAGATCGACGGCGTGCGTGTACAGGTCGGCCTGCGGGTACAGCTCGCACAGCGCTTCCACGACGCGCTCGCCGCCCCGCATGTGGACCAGCCAGTAGTGCACGATCGCGACCTTCACGCGCCCTCCACCTGTGCCCAGTGATCGAGATTCCTGTTGATCAGCGACTGCAGCCGCTCCACGTCCGGCCGATACACTTCCGCCAGCCGGCGACGGGCGTCCGGCGGCAGGGACGGTCGTTCCTCTTCACGATACGGAGCGTAGAGCCACCTCGAGGTCGCGCTTCCCTTCACGGCTCCGACGAGGCCGACCAGTCCGAAGCGGCGAGCCAGGTTGGCGCCCTGCTTGGCCATCCGCGCCAATCGCCGGTTACGCGGCCGGCTGGCGGAGAGGACCTTCCGGTCGAAGTCCATCTCGACCTCAGACGTGAGACCGAGGTATTCGAACATGCGGCGCCCGAACTCCCGCGGGTCCGCCACCAGGTCGTCGAACAGGAAGATGGAAAGCCGGGACGGCTCGAACCGCTCCACGTAGCGGGTAAGGTGCTTGTGGTAGAGGCTGTTGTCTATGATCTCGGGGAATTGCATGACGGCCTCCTCGAACGGTGATGCCGTCATGCCGCTTCGCACCATGTAGAGATAGTGGGAGAACGATCGCTCGATCGGATCGCGAAGCGACGTGAACAGTCGGACCCCCGGAAGGTCGCGCTGGATGCGGGCCGCCGCCTGATCGGAGAACAGGTAATCGTGCGACAGCTCGCCGATCGCCCGCGCTTCCGGCGGCGCGTCGCGGAACAACCCGGCATACCAGGACAACCCCCGATCGTAGTACCGGTCGAAGAAGTAGATGTCCTTGATTCGGGGAACGTAGCACTGCGGGTGCTGGCGCAGCATCTCGTACATCCAGGTCGAGCCGGACTTGTCAGGCCCTATGTACAGGAAGTTCGGCAACACCCGGGGCGGGATCACGGTGCCGACCCCTCGAGCAGAAACGTGTGCCGCGCGTAGTAGGGCTCCGCGACCTCTCTCGTCAGCTCCCAGATCCTGGCTCGCTCGTCCGCGTCCACCTGCCCGAGGCGGAGGTCGAGCAGCGCCGCGCTGTCGCGCGCGAAGTCCTGCACTCTCCCACGGCCTGCCTCCGCCCGATTGCCCACCGCGGTGAGATGACCGATGCGCCTCTCGACGCGACGGGACCAGGGAAGCTCCAGACGCTCGAACAGGTCCCGGAAGCCGGGCACCGGTGCGGCACTCAAGTCTTCGTGCCGCACCACCGTGAT
>CANPVW010000229.1 GCA_947581745.1 Candidatus Benthicola azotiphorus | reverse complement strand
GGACTTCCAGACCCAGCGACAGGACGCTCAACACGACCGCCGGCAGCGCGAGCGCCATCCCTCCGATGAGCTGGCGCCGCTGACGCGAGATCGCCCTCAGGCCCGACAGCATCGCGATGAACAGAACCGCCGTCATGCTGCGTTGTATGATCGGCCCGTCCGGCACCACGACCGGAACGGCGATCGTGACCACGAGGAGCCAGAACAGCGCTCCGAACCGGCCCGCCAGGGTCGCCCTGGCTGCTCGCCTGGTCAGCGAGGGCGACGATCCGCCGGCCGGGTTCACGTCGACGCGCCTTCGCTCAGAAGTAGTACTTGATGTCGAGGCTGGCACCGATCGCGTTGAGGGTCTTGTCGAGCTGCTCGGTCGGGAACCTGGTGTAGTTGAGGTTGAGGCCCAGCCCGAGGTCTTCTCTCCCGGTGAAGCCGACCCTGAACAGGAAGCTCCTCGTCACGTCGGTGATGTCCGCACCCCCCTCGGGGAACGAGTCCTGGAGGTAGCCGGCCGCCAGGCCGATCGGGGGCCAGCCGACCGCGGCGAGATCGAAGTCCACCGTGGCGCCGAAGCGCAGGAACCACTCGTCGTCCGACAGCCGGTCCACGGACTCGCCCCAGCCCGTCTCGGCGAAGCTCACGAGGCCGATCAGGGGGCTGAAGGCGTGCGTGTACCTGAGTCCGCCTCCGACCCGCATCGAGGGCGTCTTCCTCACCAGCTCCGAGGATTGGCCGGCGAGGATGTCATTGACGAAGTCCGCGATGTTGATCGTGGTGAAGTTGGTGTTCCTGGCGAACACGCTGGCCGAGAGGTAGCCCCGCTCCGTCTCCAGCAGCCGGAGCAGCCAGCCGAGCTCGAAGCCGGTCGTCGCCGATACGCCGGTCTTCAGGAGGGCAGAAGTGCCGGTCCCGAGGCGACCGAACACCCCGAACTGCGCGTGGAACGCGATCCAGTCCTTGATCTCCTGCTGGTACTCCACCTTCAGGTTCACGAACAGCAGACTGCCGCGCGAGGCGAACAGGGTGTCGCCACCGACGATGCCGACGGGGATCTCGGTCGAGGAGGTGTGGGAGATTCCTACCTCGTTGTTGATGTACGAGCGCACGAAGGCGTCCGGAACGCCGCTGATCGGGCTGAACGTGTGCCCGTCCTTGTGCGGCGCCTTCCACTCCGCGTCGCCGGAGTCCTGTGCGCCGGCGGGGCCGGCAAGTACGCAACCCGCGACCAGCGCCAGAACGGACGCTCTGAGAAGCCTCTCCACGGTTCTCATCGTCCACCTCCCAGCGGCAGCAGGACACCGGCGAACAGCTGGAGGCCGCTCGATCGCAGACGCGTCTTCAGCGCGTCCTCGCTGACGTTGTCGCTCGCGATGTTGATGATCCCCTGCTCGTAGCGGGCCTCGAGCATGATCCAGACCGGACCGACCGGAAGTTGGCTTCCGACGCCGAAGTCCAGACCGACGTCGTAGCTCTTGAACGAGTCCTTGACATCCACTTCCGTCGTTTCGGAACCGTCGACCGTGATGTTCGCCGAGGTCAGGAACGAGACGTCGATGCCGCTGGTGATGTAGACCCTGCTTCCGGCGGTCGTGAACTTCGCCAGGATGGGCACTGCGAAGTAGCTGAGGTTCATGTCCCCGATCGGGGTCGGGTCCTCGTCACCCTCGAACTTGTACTCGATCCCGGCTCCCCGTTTGCTGATCATCGGCTGGAAGCTCAGCCATACGTCGTCGGCGATCTGGAATTCGCCGATCAATCCGAAGCCGAGGCCGCTGTTGCCGCCGTACGAGAAATCCTCCGGGGCGTCACCGCTCACGGCGGCGAGGTTCAGGTCTCCGAACGCTCCGATCGTCACCTGGGCGCCGACGGGCGGGGCGAAGCCCAGGCCGAGCAGCAGGAGCGTGAAAAACGGGATCTTTCGCATGGTCACTCGCTGAAGAGGCCGTCACCATTGGACTAACCCGAATATGGCGAGCGCGAGAGCCGCGTGGCAATGACGCCGGGACTGACGAACCCGGTGGCCAGCAGTACATTCATCCGATGAATCATCCACGAAGAAGACACGCGAGGCGCCTCCCGCTTCTCGTGCTGCTGGCCCTGGCCTCATGCACGGGAAGCGAGCCGAGCACGGAACGACCGCTCGTCCCCGACTTTCCACCCGGGTGGCGGTACGCTCCGGCGGCCAACCCGTTGCGGGCGGTGCACGGGATGGTGGTCTCGACCGATTCGCTGGCAAGCGCAGCCGGTCTCGGCATGCTGCAGGCGGGAGGGAACGCGGTCGACGCCGCCGTGGCCACCCACTTCGCGCTCGCCGTGGTGAACCCGGAAGCCGGCAACATCGGCGGTGGCGGGTTCCTGGTGGCTCGGATGGCGGACGACACCCGCGCGGCACTCGACTTCCGGGAGAAGGCGCCGCTCGCCTCGACCGCCGACATGTTCCTCGATGCCGAAGGAAGGGTGACGGACGCCGGGGTGCTGGGCCATCTGGCCTCCGGAGTGCCGGGCTCCGTGGCCGGGATGAGGGCGGCGTGGGAGCGTTTCGGTACCCTTCCATGGTCGGACCTCCTGCAGCCGGCGATCCGGCTGGCCCGGGACGGCTTCGTGCTCGGACCACGGCACCTGGAGTCGCTCGAGTCGAGGGCGGACCTCATCCGCCAGTTCCCCTCCACCGCCGCCACGTTCCTCCCGGACGGCGAGGCGCCGGAGGTCGGCACGGTGTTCCGGCAGCCCGACCTCGCCCGAACCCTGGAGGCGATCTCGATCGACGGGGCCGCGGCCTTCTACCGGGGCTGGATCGCGGACTCGACGGTGGCCGAGATGCAGCGCGGCGGCGGCATCATCACGCACGAGGACCTGGCCGCTTACGAAGCCGTGTGGCGTGACCCCATCGTCCTGGGATACCGGGGCTACGAGATCATCACGATGCCACCGCCCTCTTCGGGAGGCATCACGCTCGGCCAGATCCTGAACATCGTGGAGGACTTCGACCTCGGCGCGATGGGATGGCTGTCGGCCGACCACGTGCACGTCGCCGTGGAGGCCATGCGTCGGGCCTTCGCCGACCGCAACTACTACCTCGGGGATCCGGACTTCGTGGAGATCCCGATGGAACGTCTCCTCTCGCAGGCGTACGCCGACTCACTGGCCTCGACGATCGACCTGCATTCGGCCTCGGACTCGCGCGTGTTCAATCGAGTGCCGGAGGAGTCGATGCAGACCACGCACTACTCGATCATGGACGCGGAGGGCAACGCGGTCGCGGTGACGACCACGATCAACAGCTGGTTCGGGTCGAAGGTCGTGGTGCGCGGGGCGGGCTATCTGCTGAACAACGAGATGGATGATTTCACGTCCAAGCCCGGCGTGGCCAACCAGTTCGGCCTGGTGCAGGGCGAAGCCAACGCGATCGAGCCCGGAAAGCGCATGCTGTCGGCCATGACGCCGACGATCGTGGTCGACCGCGAGGGCCGTACGGACCTGGTGACGGGCACGCCTGGAGGGCCGACGATCATCACGACGGTCTTCCAGGCCGTGACGAACTACATTGACTTCGGGCTTCCCGTCCGGACCTCCGTGGACGCACCGCGGTTCCACCACCAGCATCTGCCCGACCGCATCTACTACGAGCCCCACGGGCTGGCGGACAGCGTCGTGCAGGAGCTGCGGCGGAGGGGACACGTGGTGGAGGAGCGTGGCGAGATGAGCGGCGACGTGCAGTCGATCCAGGTCGGCGACGACGGGGTCCTGCTCGGCGCGTCCGACCGGCGCCGGGGAGGACGGGCGCTCGGCTATTGAATCGGTGCGGGCGGCCGCACGGGCCGCCCGCCTGACCGGCCCGGGGCGCCTCGCGCTCGGATCAGGCTGGTCGCCGGACCGTGATCCTCTCCTCGACCCGGAGGGTCATCTCCGATCCTTCCTCCAGCACGGCATCCACGTCCCCCGTGCCCAGGGCGATCGCCGTGCCCGCCGCGGCCCCTGCCACGCCGCCGATGATCGTCCCGGTGGCGTTCCCGCCGATCACCCGGCCCAGGATGCCTCCCACGACGGCTCCGGCACCGATCGTGACGGCCTTCTCTCCCGTGCTCTTCCGGCCACGTGTCGTGGCGTTCGCCTCGGTCACTGTGAGGGCCGTCTGGTAGGACTCCCCGTCCAGAAGCAGCTGCCCGAAGTCGATCCGGATCATCGCTTGCTGACCTGCTGAGCCTGATGGCTCGAGGGCCGTGACCTCGCCCCGGATCTTCGTGCCGGCCGGGATCACGACGCCGGTGGCGTCCGTGACCGGCGCGAGCAGCGTCACCGTGAATCGGTCACCGACGCTGCTCGACTTCGTGCTCAGCTCCTCGTCCAGGCTCACGCGCAGGAGAGTCCCCGCCGACACCGACATCTCACGGTACGTCGGCGCTGTCGGCTCCGGGTCTGGAGCGGGCTGGGTCCGTGGCCGGGTGGCGGGCGGCGGATCACGACGCCGGGGCGTCTCAGCAGGCGTCTCGGCCCGAGCGTCGCCACGGGAAGCCACCGCCATGGCGGTATCGCCGGGAACAGCCAGCGAGTCACCGGCCATCGCCAGGTCCAGCTCCCGGTCGAGCGGGTCGGCCTCGTCCGACGATCCGCCGCACGCCAGCGACAGGCCGGCCAGCAATACGAACAGCGTGGACATTGAACTGAACTTCTTGCACATCGGATCCTCCGGCACGGCTGTATGAATAGTCGGCGGCGTCGGGGCCTCGTTTGACTCCGACGCGGGAGCTCGTGATGTAGTGCAGGTCCCGGGCCAGCAGCGGTCGACTCGGTCCGATCTGCCGGCGTGGACCTCGCCGGGCCCAGTCCCGTACTCTATAGTTCCGCCCGCACGTTCCTACCGCGACGGCGGGAATTGGGTCCGAGGCGAAGCGGCGCGGCCGTGCCCCGGAGCGCGAACAGACCAGGAGCCGAATGAGAAATCTGCGAACCCTGTTGCCCTACTACCGGCCCTACCTGAAGGGCCTGGTCGCCGGGATGCTCCTGGTCATCGTGTCGAACGTGTTCACGATCATCGGCCCGCTGCTCGTCAAGCTGGCGATCGACGACCTGACGTCCGACCTGAACAGGGGGCGAATCGTCCGCTACGCCGTGCTCCTGGTAGGATCGGCTCTGGTGGCCGGGGCGGCCCGCTACGGCATGCGGGAATTCCTGAACGGAATCAGCCGGCGCATCGAGACGGACCTGAGAAACGACCTCTTCGCCCACCTGCTGCGCCTCCCGCCACAGTTCTACGATCGGTGGCGCACCGGCGACCTGATGAGCCGGGCCACGAACGACGTGCAGGCCGTCCGGCAGGTGGCCGGGCCGTCGATCATGTACCTGGTGAACACGGTGACGATCGGGGCGCTCACCATCGGGTTGATGATCTGGATCAGTCCCCGACTGACGGCGATCGCGATGATCCCCATGGTCCTGATGCCCGGACTCGTGATCTGGCTCGGCAAGAAGATCAACGTGCGCTTCGAGCGCATCCAGGAACAGTTCTCGGAAATCTCGAACTTCGCCCAGGAGAACCTCGCCGGCATCCGCATCGTCAAGGCATACGGACGGGAGGCCGATCGATCGGATTCGTTCGCCGGCCTGAACGCCGAGTACCGGGAACGGAACATGGACCTCGCGCGGATCTGGGGAGCGTTCTTCCCTGCCCTCACGTTCCTCGGCGGGCTCGCCTCGGTTCTCGTGCTCTGGGTGGGTGGACGCGAGGTGATCGCGGGAGCGATCACGGTGGGAGACTACGTGGCGTTCGGCTTCTACCTGGTTCTCCTGATGTGGCCGATGATCGCGGTCGGGTGGGTGACGAACCAGATCCAGCGGGGCGCGGCATCGATGGGCCGGATCAACTCGCTCATGGCAGAGCCCTACGCGATCGACGATCCCCGTGAGCCGGTCTCGGGAGGCCCGCTGCGCGGGGCGATCGAGTTCCGTGACGTGTCCTTCCGGTATCCGGGTACCGAGCGCTGGGTCCTGAAGGACGTTTCCTTCCGTATCGAGCCGGGCCAGACCGTCGCGGTCGTGGGGGCCACGGCGAGCGGAAAGAGCACGCTGGTGCGCCTGATCCCCCGCCTGTACGACGTGGAGGCGGGAGCGGTGGAGATCGACGGCGTGGACGTGCGGCAGATGCGCCTCGAGGACCTGCGTGGCTCGGTGAGCATGGTCCCGCAGGAACCGTTCCTGTTCAGCATGCCGCTCCGCCGGAACCTGACCATGGGAGCGGCCGATGACCCGGATCCCGGTCGGCTGGACCGGGCCGTGAACATCGCTCAGCTGCGCGACACGCTCGAGGTCCTCCCGCAGGGACTGGACACGTCGCTCGGAGAGCGTGGAATCAACCTGTCCGGCGGGCAGAAGCAGCGGGCCACGATCGCCAGGGCCCTGTATCGCGACACCCCCGTGCTGATTCTCGACGACGCACTGTCGGCCGTGGACACGGTGACGGAAGAGGCGATCCTCGCAGGTCTGGGGAGGTTCATGGTGGATCGGACGTCGATCGTCGTGTCGCACCGGGTCACCGCGGTGGCGGGCGCCGACACGATCCTCGTGCTCGAGGACGGGAAGATCGTGGAAACCGGAACGCATGCGGAGCTGCTGGCGCTCGGCGGCGTCTATTCCCGCTTGCTCGAGCGCCAGCTGCTCGAAGAAGAGCTGGCGCGGGAGGAAGCCGTCTAGATCCGCTCCAGGATGAACGATGGCGTGAACTGGGTCGCCCAGCCGGCCAGCGCCGTGAATCGTCCGCTCGCGAGCAGAAGGCCTACGGCGATCAGCAGGAGCCCGCTTACCCGCTCGACCCATGGAATCCAGCGCTTGAACCGGTCGAAGGTGGACAGGAACCACGAGAGCGCGAGGGCGGCGAGCAGGAAGGGAACGGCGAGCCCCAGGGAATAGAAGCCGAGCAGCACCAGCCCGTCCGTCAGCGTCTGTCGGGTGGCGGCGAACGTCAGGATTCCGCCGAGAATCGGCCCGATGCACGGGGTCCAGCCAGCCCCGAAGGTAAACCCGACCAGCGTCGAGCCCAGGTATCCGAGCGGCTTGTCACGCAGGTGGATGCGGCGTTCCCTCGCCATTCCCTTGAAGGGTCGAATGCCGATCAGGTACAAACCGAAGAAGATGATGAGCAGCCCGCCGATGCGGGCGATCCACATCTGGTACTCTCGCAACAACCGGCCCACGAACGTGGCCGAGGCCCCCAGCGCCAGGAAGATCAGGCTGAAGCCGAGAACGAAGAACAGCGAGTGGGTGAACGCCACGCGCTTCACGTCCCCGCCACCACCTTCGAGTTCCTCGATTCCGACGCCGCTCACGAAGGACAGGTACGACGGCACGAGGGGCAGCACGCACGGCGACAGGAAGGAAAGCACGCCGGCGGCGAACGCCACGGCGACCCCGATCTGGAGCTCGTTCACGACGGCCGCCGGACGGCGGGAACGCCGGGCTCGCTTCTCGAATTCGTATCCATTACGCCGTCATTCTCGCCGTTCAGGGCATGGCGCCAGCCGCCGTATCCGTAAGCACAAGGCGCCCGTCGCGGTTTCGCGACGAGCGCCTCTCCGACCGCGGGCCGAAGCTAACCGTCCGGGGACCGGCGATCAATCGGTGGCGGCCTGATCCTCCTGCTGCACGAGCCGCATCCAGCTGTCCTCCGATCCGGCGATCTCGAAGTGCAGGGGTTCGCGGTGATCTCCGAGACGTTCCCTGAATCCGGCCACCACGCGGGATACCCTGTGCGACGGGACGGCGCCGTACTCCGTGATGCGCCGCACTCGATCGACGACCGGCGCGGGTGTCGCGGATCTGACGCCGTTTCCGTGACCGGTTCCGCCGTTCCGGTGACCGTTCCCGTTTCCCCCGTGGCCGTTCCCGTTCGCGTCGGCGGATCCCGGAGCGAACTCGGCGCCGCACAGGTACCGCATCTCATCGGGGAGAAACCGGGTGAACAGAAGGAACTCCATCGATCCTTCGAGGTGCGACAGCGGCGGAAAGACCCAGACGTCGCTGATCTCGGCTGGCGCGATGCGCTGTCCGAGATCGCGCAGGCGGTTCGCGACATCCCGCCGGGTCTCGTCGTCGGGGGGCTGGTGCCGCCCGTTCGTCCTGTCCTGTTCCATCACTCCCTCGCCGAGAGGAGAAACGTATCCGTGCCGCCCCTGAGGGCGGTGGACGGGCAGGACGAGGATAATCTAAGCATCGTCACCGTTTCGGTACAGGGGTCCGTCCCGAGACCACGCCGGGCGGGAAACGCATCAGGTCAGGGCCTCCCGAATGGCCGCCAGTACGCGCGCCTCGGTGGCCTCGAGTCCCTCCGTCAGCAGGGCGCCGGCCGCCTTCACGTGCCCGCCCCCTCCGAAGCGTCGCGCGATGGACGCCACATCGGCGTCGCCCGTGGAGCGCAGGGATACCTTCGTGGTCCCGTCGTGCAGCTCCCGGAACAGGACGGCGACCCGGACACCCCGAATACGGCGTGCGTACTCGACGATGCCCTCCAGGTCCTCCTTGGTCGCGCCCGTCTGCGCCAGGTCCGACTGACGGAGGGAGATCCACGCGACGGGGAGGTCGTCCGACACGACCAGCCGCTCCAGGGACCGGCGGACCAGCTCCAGGCCCGCGGGCGTGTACTGCGCATAGATCCGCTTATACATCTCCTCCGGATCCACACCTGCCCTGAGCAGGTCCGCGGTGATCTCGTGCGTGGCCGCCGTCGTGTTAGCGTAACGGAAGGAGCCGGTGTCGGTGGCGATGGCCACGTACAGCCCCTCGGCTTCCTCCAGCGTGACCTCATCGCCCGCCACGCGCATCAGGTCGAACACGAGCTCGCCGGTGGCGCACGCGGCCGGATCGCACACCACTACGTCCCCGACCGAGGACGACGTGGCCGGATGATGGTCGAGAACCAGCATCCGGCGCCCCTCCGTGCGGCCCAGGACGGCGCCGAGGCGGGACGGCTCTGCGGTGTCGAGGACCAGAAAGACGTCCGCCTCCCGCATTGCTTCTTCCCCTTCCGGATCGGCCGGCGTCCACGCCCCGACTTCCGGCGCGAGCAGGAAACGAAACGTGTCCGGAAACGGGGTCGGATTCACGATCGTGGGGTGCAGCCCGCGCCGCAGCAGCCAGCGCGCGGCAGCCGCCTCGCTGCCCGCCCCGTCTCCGTCCGCGTTCAGGTGAGTGGAGAGCACGACCCTCCGGTCGGGCTCGAGCTCCTGGAGCACCCGCGTCAGGACCGCCCGTCGCGCCATCTCGATCGGTCTAATCGTCGGCCTTCCCCTCCGGTTGACTCTTTCCGCCCCGGAGCCGACCGGCGATCCTGGCCCAGGTGGAGCCCAGGTGCACGAGATGGCTCGAGACCTCTCCCTCGACGCGCCCGGCGGACAGCGCGGTCAGGAACTCCGCCGGTCCGTCGAACGGCGGCATGACGACGCAGCCTCGCCCGATCTCCCGCAGCAGGTGGGCGTCGCTTCCGGCCCCGATCGGCAGCCCCCGCGCCAGGGCCCAGTTCCGTGCCCTCTCGTTCCGGCGCGGCTCGTGAATCCGGGCGTTGAACCCCTCTACGGCATCGATGCAGTCGCGCACGCCCTCGAGGAACTCCTCGTCGGTTCCACGGCGGGAATCGAACGGGTGCGGGACGTATACCACCCCCCCCTGCCGGTGGATCTCCTCGCCCACCTCCCGAAACGTGCCTCCGCCGGGAATGTGCTCCGTGAGGAACAGGCCGATGAGATCCAGCCCCTCCGCGGTCCTGACTTCCTCTCCCACGATCACCAGGTCCGGATCCAGGTCCCGCGCCTCGAAGGCCCCGTCGATCTCGTCGTGGTCGGTGATCGCGATGCGGTCGAGACCGATCTCACGGGCCCTGGCCACCACATCCGCCGGCGCGCTCAGGCAGTCGGGGGAGGCGTTCGTGTGCATGTGGAGGTCCGCCTTCCACACCACGGGCGGGGACTCGGCCCGCCGCTCGTATGCCGCGCTCGCTCCAGTGACCGCGTCCCACACCTGACGGGTCTCGACTTCCAGCCGATCGAGGTCGTCGTCGTTCCAGATCACGTGGTCCGCCGCCTCCCGCTTGCGCTGGCCGGGCCACTGGGCAGCGTTCATGGCTTCGAATTCCCCCGCGGAAAGACCCCGCGACTCGCACACGCGGCGGCGGCGCACATCTTCGGGCGCGTCCACGACGACGACCGCATCGAACTCGTCACTGAGGTCCTTTTCGTACAGGAGCGGAATCTCGAGCACGGCCACCCGGGCACCCTCCGCCCGGGCGCGTTCCAGGAGCGCTGAGCGCAGCCGGTCCACGGCCGGATGGATGATCGACTCCAGGCGAGTCAGGGCACCGGCGTCGGCGAAGACGATAGCGCGCAGGGCGGCGCGGTCGAGAGACCCGCCCGGCTGGATCACGGCGGGGCCGAACGCCTTCCGGATCTCGTCGAGGGCC
>CANPVW010000228.1 GCA_947581745.1 Candidatus Benthicola azotiphorus | reverse complement strand
GATCCCGCCGCGGACCACGTAGTCCCCCAGTTCGCGAACGCCGGTTGTGGCCTCGAAGCCCATGGCGTCCAGACGAGCCGCGAGATCGCCTCGCGCCAGACGGTCTCCGACGGTCACATCCAGTCCGAACGATCCGGCGCCTCCCACCGGGGTCCGCTCGACAAGCGCCCTCGAGGTCGTGACGATGATCCCGGCGCGGCCCTCGAGGACTGCTGCGATCGCTTCGACGCGGCGGCTCGAGATCTCGACGTGCGGGTCGGCCTCCTCGTAGGGAAGGGTCTCCCGCTGAGGCATGTAGCGGGCTTCATCCGAGACCCCCAGTGTCTCGAGGTCCGCGAAACGGAGCTCCGCCTCACCGGGAGTGTCGGTCACGAGCACCACGTGCCGGCCCGATTCCGCGTGCAACGTGGCAATCAGAAGGGAGGGACCCGCTCCCGGGAGTCCCCTGACGTGGGCCTTCTCGCCCGGCCCCGGCCAGCGCGCATCGTCCCGTTCCTCCAGCAGCAGCTCGAAGCTTCTCCGCATCAGGAGCGGCCTCCGGCGGAGTGGTGATGCCGGGCGACCATCGTCCCCCTCCGGGGCGCGGCGATCACGGCTTCGGCCACGACCAGGAACACCGCCAGCGCCACGAGATAAGGTGCCAGTGGACGCCCCCTCCGGCTGCCGTACATCGCCGCGCGCCACTGCCGGCCCGTGGACGCCACCATGATCCGGGCCGATCCGTCGGAGCCGGCCAGCCGACCCGGCGCGGCCGTCCCGAGGTCCGATTCGGAAGCTGGCGCCGTCGCCGCGAGCAGCGAGGTTCCGCCCCCCCTCCGGAAGATCTCGTGCATTCCGACGCGAAGCGGCACGTAGGGGCTTCCGCCGTCCACCCGGAGAGTCTCCCCTTCAGGCGTGGACACGGAGTCGGCATCGGCCGGCAGCAGGGCGGCCGTTCCGGCCGTCACGGGCGCGGGGAGCTCGCCTCCGAGACCCGCCCAGTCAAACAGCACGGTCTCCATGAATGGAAGCATCTCGGCACTGACGGGCAGGTCAGTGGCTTCCGGGACCAGTGGAGCGCCTATCAGAAGGTACTTCCGGCCCGACGCACGGCCTCCGACGAGCCAGGGCGATCCGTCGCTGGCGCGAAGAAACACGGTGTCCGCTCCTGCCCCGGCACTCGTCAGACGGTGGCGCCCCTGGAGTCGAATCGACTCCAGCCCCGGCACGGCGGGCGAGGAGGCGATCTCCAGCCGACCCGGAGTGTCGACGAGTGTCACCGTCCACGGAATCGCCAGCCGGTCCAGGGTGGAGTTGAAGCGGGCCAGCAGCTCGTCGTCCGCCGGTGGCGTGAGAATCCACAGGGGCCCGGCGCCATTTGATGCCACCTGCGCGGAGCCCTCCACCTGGCCTTCGACGAACCACGCCGTGGCGGTCCCGGGTGTCGAGCGGAGGTCCAGGCCGCCGTCGCTCGCGAGGGTCTCCAGCGCTCGAGAGACGTAGCTGCCGGGCGGCCCGGAGTGCCAAACGGACGGCGTCTCGAGAACCCTGAGGACGAAGGGCCGGCGGTCATCGAAGCGCGCACCGGACGGAGGAATCACCACCGAGATCGCGTGCTGGCCGGCACCCGGATCGGGGAGGCGCAGGACCACGGATCCGCCGATCCCGGCGCGGGCGATCGATACCGTCTCTCCGTCGACGACCAGCCTGGCCTCCACCGTGTCCGATGTCATCGGCCCGAACGAGGCCACCCGGGCGGAAGCCGCTCCGTCGTGTCCGGGGCGCGGGGGCTCCACGGTCAGGTCCAGGAGAGCGGCGTTCGCGCTGTCCGCGTCGACTCGCGACGCCACGATCCTCACATCGTCCGGCAGGTCCACCGGCTTTCCCTGCAGGGCCGAGTCCTGGAAGTCCGACAGGACGACGATCTCGCGCGCCCGTGTGGTCCCGGCGGGCAGCAGCCGAAGGGCTTCCCGAACGCCGGCGCTCAGGTCCGCTGCGGCGTCTGTCGGCCCGACGAGCTCGACCGCCCGCGCGGCCGCTTCGGCGGGGACGCCGACGGCCAGGGCCGGTCCGACGCACGGAAGGATCCAGAACCGATCGCCCGATCTCGCGCTCGCCACCAGCTCGAGCGCCCGCTCCCGCTGCACGTCCAGCAGCGTGATCCCCCCCGCGAGCCGACTCATGCTGCCCGAGTTGTCGATGAGCAGCACGAGGTCCGTGGGAAAGTGATCCGATACGTCGCCCCGCCCGAAGAGCGGACCCGAGGCGGCAGCGGCCAGGGTCAGGATCAGGGCGCACCGCGTGGCGAGCAGGAGCCGGTCGCGAAGCTCGATCGCCCGGGCGCTTCTCTCTCGAGCCCGTTGCAGGTAGCGGATCGCCGGAAAGGCGAGCCTGCGCCGCGTATCACGACGCAGGATGTGCAGGAGCACGGGGAGCGACGCCAGGGCGGCCAGCCCCACGGCCCACGGATGGAGAAAGCTCATCCGAGACGCGACCGTTTCTGGAGATACTCACCGAGGACGGCGCCGAGTGGAGTGTCGGTCGTGAACAGATGGTAGTCCGCCCCCATGCGACGGCACTCCACACCCCAGGACCGCACCGCTTCCTCGACGGCACGTCGGTACTCCGGGCGCAACGCCGCAGAGTCCGTCCGCAACTCGGTCTCGTCCTCCGGGTCGAAGAACACCGCGTCCCCCGCTTCCGGCAGATCCCGCTCGCCCGGGTCCATCAGATGGAAGACGAGGACCTCGTGGCCCTGGTGTCTCAGATAGTGAAGGGCGTGCAGCGTCTCCCCGGTATCCACGAGGAGATCCGAGATGAGTACGACAAGTCCCCGGCGTCTCATGCGGAGTGCGACTTCCTGAACGGCGCCACCGGCGTCGGTCGTCCCGGACCCACGGAGACGGGCCAGCGAGCCGAGCAGCGGTGCCAGGTGGCTTTTCGTGGCTTTCGGCGGCACCCGGAGGCGGATGCGTTCGTCGAATGCGAGCAGCCCTACCGCGTCACCCTGCCGCAACAACAGGTAGGCCAGAGATGCCGCCAGCAGCCGCCCGTAATCGAGCTTCGTGAGGAGGCTTCCCGGGGTCGACGTCCAGTCCATCGAACGACTGGTATCGAGAGCCAGGTAGGCTCGGAGATTGGTTTCCTCTTCGTACTGCTTGATGTAGTAGCGGTCCGAGCGGGCGTACATCCGCCAGTCCACGTAGCGCACGTCGTCTCCCGGCACGTACGGACGATTCTCGGCGAACTCGACCGAGAAGCCTCGGTGCGGCGAACGGTGGAGACCGATGAGAAAGCCCTCTACCACCGAATGTGCCACGAACTCGAGGTTGCCGAGCGTCGCGAGAGCGGCCGGATCGAGCTGCTCGATCGGCGTGCGGATCGCTCCCGCGCGCTCCCGCGAGTCTTCGTCTGGGGAACTTCTCGCATCCATTCCGACTACTCGAGTGTTGTCCTGTAGTACTCGACGGTTCCTCACGCGAGGGCGTCCAGTAAATGAAGCGCGGCAGATTGGACCGCAAGCCCGTCCGTCATGGTGGTGTCGGGGGGGATAGCACACCGGGCGTCCGGTGAAGTTCCGGCCCGCGTTGCGGCTCAGGTGCAGTGACGCCTGCCCGACGCGCGGCGGTCTTGAAAGGACTGATTTCGATGCGGACGAGTGAGTTCAGGGGAATCCTGCCGATGGCATTGAGCGCGGTGCTGCTGACCGCATCCGCCGCCTGCGGGCAGATGGCGTCCGGAGGCGCCGATGATGCGGCCGCAGCCGCGGCGTCGATCACACCCGAGAACCTCCGGATGCAGTTGGGAGTGATCGCGGACGACTCGATGCGCGGCAGGAACACGCCGAGTCCCGAACTGACGGAGACGGCGCGCTACATCGCGGACCAGTTCCGTCAGTTCGGCCTCGAGCCGGGAGCGGGGGACGACTTCATCCAGCTGTATCCGATGACCCGCATCGGCCCCGCGGCCGCGGATCGGCAGGAATTCAGGATCTCGGGTCCTGACGGCGACGTCGCCCTGGCATACGGTACGGACTACTTCGTCCAGGCCACCGGCAGCACGGCCGAAGCGGATGGGCCGCTGGTCGTGGCCGGGGACGCGAGCGACATGCCTGATGCCGCGGGTCGGGTCGCGGTGCTCCGGGTGACCACGGCGAACATTCGACAGGTTTTCGGCGGACGCCTTCGCGAAGCGATGCAGGCAGCGAAGCCCGCGGGTCTCGTGATCGTCATGGACCTGCCCGAGGCGCAGTTCGATCGATTCCGCGGCTTCCTCGGCGGCGAGCGCGTCGTGTACGGCGATCTCGAATCCGACGGCGTGCCCGTCGTGTTCGTGGCTCAGACCTCCCTGCCGGCCGGCCTGGCGGCACAGGTGACCGAGGGTGCGCTGGAGGGAGACTGGCGAGCCCGGCTGGTGACGAACGCCGAGATCTCGGAGGAGCACGCCCCCAACACGATCGGCGTTCTTCGGGGATCCGATCCGCAGCTGCGCGACGAATACGTGCTGATCACGGCCCACATGGATCACGTCGGTGTGGGACGCGCGGTGGACGGGGATTCGATCTACAACGGCGCCGACGACGATGGTTCGGGCACCGTGACGGTGGTCGAGCTCGCGCGTGCGTTCGCGAGCCTCAGCACTCCGCCGAGGCGCTCCATCATCTTCATGACCGTGAGCGGTGAAGAGAAGGGCCTGTTGGGGTCGCGCTACTATGCCGAGAACCCGACATATCCCCTGGAGAACACCGTCGCCGATCTCAACATGGACATGGTCGGCCGGAACTGGTCGGACACGATCGTGGCCATCGGCAAGGAGGAGTCGACGCTGGGGGACGAAGTCGAGCGGATCTCGGCCGAGCATCCGGAGCTGGACATGGCCGTCATCGACGACATCTGGCCGGAGGAGAGCTTCTACACGAGGTCCGACCATTACAATTTTGCCCGTCGGGGAGTTCCGATCCTCTTCTTCTTCAACGGCACGCACGATCAGTATCACCAGCCGGGCGACGAAGTGGATCTGATCGATTTCGAGAAGATGGCGCGCATCGGTCGGCTCGTCTTCTACCTGGGGCTGGACATCGCGAACGCAGACGAACGGCCGGCGTGGGACCCCGACGCGTACGAGAAGGTCGTAGAGACACCCCGATCCTGAGTCCGGAAGTTGAATCGCCCCTCTCCGGGGAATAGATTCAGTCAATACCGGGTGCGCCGGCGAGGTGCCGGCGCCGTCCGGATTCTCACACAGACGGGACGGACGATATGACACAGAACGGCGACACCCCCGTGGTGATCGTGGAACGGCGGAACTCGGGTTTCGGTGCCTTCTTCGGCGGGGCCATCCTGGGTGCGGTGGTCGCCCTCCTGTACGCTCCCAAGAGCGGTGAGGAGACGAAGGCCGAGATCAGGGACCGGGTCAGGAAGTTGCGGGACGATGCCGAGGACCGCCTGCAGCTGATGCGAGACGATGTCGAAGGCCGCTATCACAGGGTCCGGGAGGACGTGGAGGACCGGGTGCAGAGGGTCCGGGGGGACATCGGTGATCGGGTCGACACGGCCAGGGAGGATCTCCGCGCGCGGAAGACCCAGGCTGAAGAGGCCGTGAAGGTCGGTCGCACGACCGCCCGCAAGGCGCGTGAGGATCTGGAGAAGCGGGTCGCGGAAAGCAAAGCGGAGTATCGCCAGAGGATCGCGGACCTCGCGGACGAAACCGGGGAGGAGTTCGACGAGGCCGTCGAGCCAGTCGAAGAGCCAGCGGCCGACTGAGGCGCAGGCCGCGATGTCTAAGTCCCGGGCCCAAGCCGGGCCGACGTGACGTCGCGTCCTCCGATTCCCGACAGTGCGCCGGGGCGCCGGTCGTCGACCGGCGCCCGGCAGGTGCCCGGTTTCCGGCGCGGGCTTCGGGGTGCGTGGGAGTACCTTCGCGAGGTCTACGACCAGGCGGCCGCCGACAACATCTTCTTTCTGGCCGGGGGCCTCACCTTCAGCCTCCTGCTGGCCGCCGTACCGTTCCTCATCCTGGTCCTTTCGATCGCCGGCATCGCGCTGGCTCCGCGGATTGCCGCGCCGCAGAACGCCGTGATGGAGTGGCTCGGGACTCTGATGCCGGTCAATCCGGCCACGGAGGCCCAGCTGCGGAAGCAGCTCGCGGACATCGTGGAGTCGTCGGGATCGGTGGGGATCATCAGCGGGGTACTGTTCGTATGGTTCTCCACCCGCCTCTTCGGCTCGCTGCGCACGGTCCTGGAAGCGGTCTTCGACCTGCGCGAGGGACCGGGGATCATCAAGGGCAAGATTCTCGACGTCAAGATGGTCGTGATCGCCAGCCTGCTGCTGACCGCCAACATCGGGATCACGACCACGTTGACGGCGGTAGGGCTGGAAGTCATCGAGCAGCTCGGGTTGCCCACGACCCAGGCCCTCCAGGCTCTCGGTTACGCGACGGCGTACGGGGCCATATTCCTCATGTTCCTGCTGATCTACAAGTTCGTGCCTACCACCCGCCTGAGCTGGAGGATCGCGACCGTCGCCGCCGGTTTCTCCGCCATCGGGTTCGAGCTGCTGAAGAGCGCGCTGAGCTGGTACCTTTCCGAAGTGGCGGACTTCAGCCAGGTCTTCTTCGCCTTCGCGACGCTGATCGTCATCGTCATCTCGCTGTACTATGCCGCGGTGATCTTCGTGCTCGGGGGCGAGGTCGCCAAGGTGTACGGCCAGCGCAGCGTCATGCGGCGCCAACGGGTGATGTTCGACCAGATGTGAGCACTGTAGACGCGCCGGTAGCGCGGTACCGCGGCCTCGCCTAGATTTGCCCGGTCTCGTCCATCCGCCGTGCGGCTCGGGAGGTCAGGTGGCGCGATCGGCCGGCGGCCAGAAGATCGTCCTGCGGAACAGAAAGGCCCGTCACGAGTTCGAGGTTCTCGAAGAGCTCGAAGCGGGCCTGGTGCTGGAAGGGGCGGAAGTGAAGTCTCTGCGCGCTGGCAGGGCGAGCTTCAACGATTCCTACGCGGCGGTGGAGGAGGGGGAGCTGTGGCTCCACAACCTCCACATCAGTCCGTACGACTCCGCCCACATCGATCTTCCCGATCCCCTGCGTCGCAGGAAGCTCCTGGTGCACCGGAGGGAGCTCCATCGGCTGGCAGTCAAGACGGCCGAACGGGGGTTTACCCTGGTGCCCCTCGACCTGCACTTCACGCGCGGTCGGGCCAAGGTGACCCTTGGACTGGCGCGGGGGAAGAAGCTGCACGACAAGCGAGAGAGCCTGAAGAGGGACGTCATGCAGCGGGAGGTCGAGCGTGCAATTCACGGCGGCAGGGACGGAGAATGAGGAGCATCCGGTGAGGTCGAGGACGAATCGGCGATTGGCGCGGGGGGTCGACCTCGGGCGAACCGCGAGTCTCCTCGGCTTCCTTCTTCTTGGCATCGGCAGGCCGGCGGCCGGTCAGCCGTCCGCCGCCGAGGTCGAGATCGGTGGGACGACCTGGTCGGTCGAGATCGGGCGGCACCACGGGTTCGAGGCGGTCCGCTGGAGCCAGGTTCCGGAGTCGGTGGTGTCCGGCTCCTTCCAGCGGGACGGCGCCGCGACCGGACAGGTCGCGGGAGCTCCTCTGGAGCTGCGCGCCGGGTCACCGTTCGGAAGGTACGGCGACTCCGTGTTCCAGCTTACGAACGTCCCGTACCGGCAGGGCGGAGAGATATGGGTTCCGCTCGAACTGTTCACGGAGAGGTTCCCGACGACGGGCCGGACAGAGCCGGGAGCGGGATCTGCCGTGCCGGCGGTTCCGGCGGTGAACGTCGTGACCGATCCACGTCCGACACCAGGATCCCGGCGGCCGGGTCCCTGGCGGGTAGTGATAGACGCGGGTCACGGCGGCGTCGATCCGGGCACGATGAGTCCTCGAACCCGGGCGAAGGAGAAGGACATCACGCTGGCGGTCTCGAAGAAGCTCGCTGAAGAGCTCAGGCGCCGCGGGGGAATCGAGCCGCTGTTGACCAGGGACAAGGACGTCTTCGTGGAGGTGATGGAACGACCCAGCCTCGCCGTGGAATGGGATGCCGATCTGTTCATCTCGATTCACGTGGACGCGCAGCCGGGTGGACGAACGGCTGCGCGCGGCTTCACGACGTACCACCTCGGACAGGCGCGCACCGACGACGCGCTGGCGGTTGCGCGCCGTGAGAATGCGGTCATCGAGCTGGAGGAAGGGGCCAGGCCCCCGAACCTGGAGCAGCTGGAGATCATCCTCGCAACGGTGGACCGGGACGCCTACCGCAGGGAATCGCGCATCCTCGCGGGTCACATCCAGAACGGCCTGCGGGGCGCCGTGGACAGCCAGGACAGGGGGGCCCGCCAGGGGCCCTACTACGTACTGATGACGCCTGGCCTGCTTCCCGCCGTGCTCGTCGAGCTGGGATACATCACGAACCGCGCGGACGAGTCGCAGTTGACGGATCCCGCACGCCAGGACCGCATCGCGAAGGCGCTCGCGGACACGATAGAGAACTTCCTCGCGGACACGGGACGGCGAATCGCGGCGACGGAGGGACGCGGTTGAGGGCGTCCCTCCTGATTTCGACCGCCGTGCTCGGCGGTTGCGTGTATTTCAACGCGATGTACGACGCCAACCGGCAGTATGATGCCGCGCTCGGGTCCCTGAGGAAGCAATCGGATGTCCAGGCCCGTGTCGAGTTCGACAGCGTGATCGCCAAGACGGGCCGCATCATCGAAGGGCACCCCGGGAGCAAGTACGCCGACGACGCGGCGATCCTGAAGACTCGTGCCGAGCTTCACCGGAGGATGTGGGAGTCCGCCGTCGAGACGTCCGTCCGGGCGGAGGAGCTTGCCGGCAGCCCGAAGATCCGGGCCGTGGCTCTTGGCCTTCGAGGCACGGCCCGGCGGGAGCTGGGCCAGGTCCGCGCCGCGGATTCCCTCCTCAGCCTGGGCCTCGCCGGGAAAGTGGACGCGGACGATGAGGCGCTGTTCCTCTTCCAGAGAGGACTGGCGCGGGAGCAGCTCGGCCGGTCGGACGAGGCCGCCGTCGACCTCGAAGCCGCCGCCAACTCCGTGAATCTCTCTCCCGAGGGGAGTCTCACTCTCTCGGTCGCGCTTCGTGAGATCGGGCAGTACCGACGATCCGCGGAGGTGGCCGCTCGGCTGCTGGCGACGGCGAGCCCGAATACTGAGTCCCCTCTGTACCTGCACGTCGACTCGCTGTCCGTCCTCGCACCGGCCGTCGTGGACTCGATGGCAGGTGCGCTGGCGACGTCGGCCGGCGCCATCGGGCCGCGGCTGGCCGCCTACCACCTCATCGCGGGCCGGGCGAGATTCCACCAGGGACGAGTCGCGGATGCGCTGGCCTCGTTCGATGAGGCGATGGGTGAAGCCCCGAACAGCCAGGCCGGCGCGGACGCGGCCTTCTACGCGATCGAGCTTCGGCTGCAGGTGGCCGATCGGCCCGAGGACGTGACGGCCCTGCTCGGCAGCTTCGCACTCGCGCGACGCGCCGGCACGCGCGAAATGAGGTCGCGCAACCAGAGATGGGAGCAGGCGTCGCTCGAGTTCGAGGGTCTGATGGGGGCCTACGCGAGCCGTGGCGAATCGGCCGCGGAGGCGGTTCTCAGGGCCGCCGAGGTGGCCAACGTCGACCTGGAAGCGCTTCGTCTCGCCCGGGGATGCTACCTGCTGTACCTGGAGCTCGTGCCGGGCTCGAGGTGGGCCGCGAAGGCGATCTACGGTGCCCTGAGCGTGACCGGCCATCCGCCGGATCCGGAATGGGTGGCCGACGACGGTGAAGCGACGGACCGCGAGCTCCGGAGCCGGCTCGCCGATCTCCCCGCGGACGATCCTTACCGCCTGGCGCTCGACGGAACCGGTGGCGGCGACTTCATGGCGGATTCGATGTACGTGCTGGCGGAGGCGGACCTGCGCCGGCGCCTGATCGAGATCCGGACGCTCTTCAACCCGACGGCCGCGGACACGGCACGGAGTCCAGAAGCGAATCCCGTCCAGCCGCCCGACGACGAGGTGCAACCCCGATGAGCGTCCCGGTGCGGGCGTGGGCCCGCGTCCTGGACAATCGACCGGCCGCTCGAGACACCCACTGGATCGAACTCGACTGTCCGGCGATAGCGGGGGCCGCGAGGCCCGGACAGTTCGTGATGCTCGGGACGGGTGTACAGGACCTCGCGGCCCCGTTCCTGCCTCGCCCCTTCAGCATCGGCACTCGCACCGCTGACGGGCGGCTCGGCTTCCTGTTGCGGGTGTTCGGTGACGGAACCCGCCGGCTGGCTGAGATGGGGCCGCCGGAGTCCATGCTCGTGCTGGGGCCGCTCGGTCGACCGTTCCGGATGTCCGGCGACCGACCCCTGTTGTGCCTCGCGGGAGGAGTCGGTCTGGCCCCGTTCCTGTTCGCAGGCGCCCAGGCCCGGCTCGAGGGTCTTGAGTTGCGTATCGTGTACGGCGAGCGATCCGGAGAGAGCGTGTTCGATCCCGATCTGATCCGCCGGATCACGGGTGTCGAGCCGGACCTGAGGACCGAGGACGGGACGGTCGGCCGACGCGGTCTCGTGCTCGACCACCTGGACCTGCAGGACGCCCCGCAGCTGCTGGCCTGTGGACCGGATCCGATGCTCCGTGCCTGCGTGGACCTGGCCGCACGGCGCGGCCTCCCGCTCCAGGTTTCGGTGGAGGAGCACATGGGCTGCGGCGTCGGGACCTGCCAGGGATGCGTTGTCCGATCCGCCGATGGTGAGTGGATCAAGTCGTGTACGGAGGGACCCGTGTTCGATGCGGAGGAGCTGTCGTGGCAGACTTGAGCCAGCATCTCCTCGGAACGGACTTTCAGTCTCCGGTGCTGCTGGCCTCCGGTACCTGCGGTTACGGGCAGGAGTACGCGGACCTGATCCCTCTGGACGAGATCGGCGGCATGGTGACGAAGGCGGTGAGCCGGGAGCCGCGAGAAGGCAATCCTCCCCACAGGGTGGCCGAGACGCCCGGCGGCATGATCAACGCGATCGGGCTTCAGAACGTAGGCCTGGAGCGCTTCCGTCTCGAGAAGCTGCCGTGGCTGCGCGAGAATCTCCGCGTCGCGCAGGTCCTGATCAACGTCGTCGGCCACTCGGCTGAGGACTACGGATCGGTGGTGTCGGGGCTCGACGGCGAGGACGGGTTCCTCGGCTACGAGATCAACGTGTCCTGTCCGAACGTGAAGGACGGGACGCTGTTCGGGACCGACCCGACGGCGTTGTCCGCTCTGGTCACCCGCCTGCGGGACCTGACGGAGAGGCCTCTCGTCGTCAAGCTCACGCCGAACGTCCCGGACATCAGCCTCTACGCCCGGATCTGCGAGGAGTCCGGGGCCGACGGACTGAGCGCAATCAACACTTTTCCGGGGATGCTGATCGACGTGGAGGGCCGGCGTCCGGTGATCGGAAACGTGAGCGGGGGAGTCAGCGGACCCGCGATCCTGCCGATGGGCGTGTATCTCACCTGGCGGGCTGCCTCGGCGGTCTCCATTCCGGTGATCGGCATAGGCGGCATCCGGTCCGGTGACGACGCCCTCCAGTACATCCTGGCCGGCGCATCGCTCGTGCAGGTCGGGACGGCGCTGTTCGTCGATCCAGCCTCCGCCGTCCAGGTGCAGGCCGGGATCGCGGACTACATGGAGCGCCACGGCGTGGGTCGGCTTCCCGAGATCGTCGGAGGACTCACCCTGCCGGAGCCGCGGTGATTCGGAGAGAGGAAGCGAGGCGATGGAACTGTCGGGTGCGGGCGTGATCCCGGAGGTAATCGTGGCGCTCGACTTCGCGGACCCGGAGTCCGCGTTCGAGCTCGTCGATCGCTTGCCCGGGGACACGTGGTACAAGGTGGGCCTGGAGCTGTTCACCCGGGCCGGCCCACCCCTGGTGCGGCGGCTGGTGGGCGAGGGACGCCAGGTATTCCTCGACCTCAAGCTCCACGACATTCCCAACACAGTTGCCGGAGCGGCGCGGGCTGCGGCGGCGATGGGGGTGCGGCTCCTCACCCTCCACGCCTCGGGCGGGGAGGCGATGCTGCGGGCGGCCGCGCAGGCCGTTGGGGAGGAGAACGAACGCTCGAGAAGCGATACCCGGCTCCTGGGAATTACCGTGCTCACCTCTCTCGATGACGAATCGCTCACTGCCGTGATGGGCGCCGGGGCCGGCGTCGAGGAGTCGGTCGGCCGGCTCGCGGGTCTGGCGCGGGAGAGCGGCATCGATGGAGTCGTGTCCTCGGTCGCGGAGTGCCGGGCCGTCAAGCTGGCCTGCGGCTCCAGCTTCCTCGTCGTGACCCCGGGGATCCGGCTGGCCGGCGATGAGGCACAGGATCAGAAACGGGTCGCGACACCCCGGGTCGCGCAGGCGGCCGGAGCGGACTTCCTCGTGGTCGGACGCTCCATCACCCGCTCCCCGGACCCTGCGGCGACGCTCGCCGGAATCCGCGCCGCTCTGCGTCCCGCGTACGAGTGACAGCGACTCGAGGCGGGGGACTGCTCGTTCTGCTGCTTGCCGCGGCCACGGCCTCCTGCGATGGCAATGGCCCGAGCCTTCCCTGTGCGTGCACCGAGGAGTTCCGCTTCTTCCACCTGACCGTGGTGGACGGCAACGGGGCCCCCGCGGATGGGGTAGAGGTCAGCGTCGTACGAGGGTCCACTGGCGAACGATTGGAGTACGGCCAGCCGAGCGGTCTCGCCCCGGGCGACTACCTCGTAATGGACGACTCGTATTCGGACCGGATAGGCGCGGACGAGGCATTCGCCGTGAGCGGCGTGAGAGGTGCCGAGTCGTTCACGACCGAGTTCCGCTTCGGGACCGATGCCTGCCGATGCCACGTGACGCTCCTGGCAGGTCCCGAGCGGGTGACGTTGAGCCCCTGACGCGGAGCCCGCGGCGCGACCGCGAAACCTGGAGGCCACCGGCCCCGTAGTGGCACCGGGGCCCGGGATGAGCGGGCTTCCAGGTCCAAAGCGAAAGGAGCCACTCGCGATGTTGGAGTTCATTCTGCATCTGGTCGTTTCGGCGATCCTGCTCATAGTGGTGGCGAAGCTGGTCGACGGAGTGGACGTCGAGGGGTTCGGTGCCGCCGTGTTCGCCGCGGCGGTCCTCGGGCTCGCGAACGCGTTTCTGGCCCCGATCGCGGCGTTCATGGCGCTGCCGATCAACATCCTGACGTTCGGTCTGCTCTGGTGGCTGACACGCTGGCTGATCAACGCCCTGATGCTCTGGATCACCGCGGCGCTCGTGCCGGGTTTCAAGGTCGCCGGTTTCGGTGCGGCGTTCTGGGGAGCCGCGGTTCTGACGATCGGGAACCTGCTTCTGGGCTTGATCTTCTGATCTTCAGGCCGTCGTCGGCGCGTCCGGGATCCGTCCCCTCCGCGACGGATCAGGCCGCGCGCGACCGGAGTCGAGCGAGGAGATCGGCCCGGGCCCGCCGGGCGGGGGACTCGACGCTCAGCTTCTGATAGAAGCAGGCTCGTCCGATTCCCTCTCCGGCGACGGTGCCGGCCAGCGCCCAGATCGGCAGGTCACCGGTCGAGATCCAGGCTCCGGCCGGAAGGGCGAGCCCCAGTGCGACGCGGAGCGAGAGCAGCCGGATGCCGGGTCCCGCCGCACCCGTACTCGCCGGGTCCCTCGAAGCGTCCCGCGCGGCCGAGACCACCTTGAGGAGCCAGGGGACGGCTGCGAGCCAGGGACTGCGTAGAACGAGGCCGGCCAGGAAGAGTCCCGTGAGGGTTGCGCCGCCCCCGTCCAGGAGCGGAGTTCCGCCACGGTATACCGGCCGGTAAACCTGGTCCGCCGACACGAGCGTCAGGAGTCCGAGCAGGGCCGCGAGGGTTCCGATACCCGAGCTCGAGGCGCCACCGCCTGCGAGGCCGATCGTCCCCGCCGCCGCGAAAGCACCGAATCCCACCACCTCCCGGCTCAGCCAGGAGCGGCGGAGGTTCAGGCAGGCTCTCCAGGCTCTCTCCGGCCGGCCGAGGTGCGCGAGGCTGAAGGCCGCCGCGATACCCGCCAATCCGGCGAAAGCGAACGCCGGCAGCCGGAGCGCCCCGGCCGCCGCGCCGGCGTATGCCGCGAACAGGATGGTCGTGAGGAACGTGAACGAAGCGAGTGACCATTCCGTCCGCAGGGTGACTCCCGGAGACGGCGGATCAGTTTGCGGCGTCGGGGCCTCGGTTTCGAACCCGGCATCTCCCGCCTCTGTCAGGTAGAGGCTTCGGCGCGGGGGTTCGATGCGGAGCGAGGGACCGAGACCGGTTTGCGGAAAGCCCTCTACACGGGCGGTCATCTCGGACGCCGGAAGGTCGGCGAAGTCGAGCGCTCCCGTCGGACAGAGCGTGGCGCACGCCGGCTTCGACCCGCGGCCCAGCCGATGGGCGCAGAACGTACACTTACCCATCACCCCGCTTTCTTCGTCGAATCTCGGCGCTCCGTAGGGACACGCCCACGAACAGTAGCGGCACCCGATGCACCGATCCGGATCGATCAGCACCGCGCCCGTGGCCAGGTCCCGGCTGTAGGCGAGGGCCGGGCAGGAATGCATGCAGGCGGGCTCGGAGCAGTGGTTGCACGCCAGCGAAAGGTGAAATCGCGGAATGCCCGGTATCGCGACGTCGTTGAACGTCACTACTTCCCGCCAGCTCCGGTCGAGTCCGAGGTCGTTCTCGATCGAGCACGCGAGCTCACATGCCTGGCACCCGGTGCACCGGTTCGGATCGAACACGAAGGCAGGCGGCATGTCAGGCGACTTCGACTTCGACAAGGGTGTCGTGAAAGGCCGCTCCGTGGCCCATGTCGGTCTCCCGACCCGGAGAGCAATAGTTCACGGTGCCGCCGTCCTGAATCCACCAACCGTTGGTCACGCTGACGCAGCCCTGCTTGAGGCTCGAATCCAACCGGGCGGGCAGTCTGAGCTCTCCTCGATCGTTGAACACGCGCACCCGCGCGGCGGCCTCGATCCCCCGCGCCAGGGCGTCGTCCGGATGGATGTGCACGGCGGGGCCCGGATCGATCCGGCGAATCATCCGCAGATTCCCGAACTGGGAGTGGATGCGGTTCTTGGTGTTCGGAGTCATCAGGTACAGCGGGTATCGCGCACGTCCCTCAGCGCGCCGTATCGACTCGTCGGGCTCACGATACCGGGGCAGCCGGTCGACCCCCCAGCGCTCGACGGCTTCGTCGGAGACGAGCTCGATCCGCCCCGACGGAGTCGGAAACATGCCGTTCGAGAAGGCAATCTCCTCGTGTTCCGGAGGCAGCACCGGACCCTCTCTCAGCCGCTCTAGACTCACCCCCTCGAACGGCTCCAGCTTCGCCTCGAGAAACGCTTCCACCTCCGCGTCCGTCACCCCCGGAATCTTCCCGTCCAGCGCCGACGGATCGATTCCGAGCCGGGGCGCCAGCAATCTGAAGATCTCGGTCTCGGGTTTCACCTGTCCGGGCGGGTCGAGCACCTTCTGACGGAGCTGCAGGTAAGGGTGCCAGTACGCTCCGATGACATCCGTCTGCTCGAACATCGTCTTGGCAGGCAGGACGACGTCGGCTTCCCGTGCCGTGTCGGTGAGGAACTGATCGACCACGACCCTGAAGTCGAGGGCTCGAAACGCCCTTATGACATGGTTCGTATCCGGGTTCTGCGTCAACGGGTTGCCGCGTTCCACCCACGCCATGCGGAGCGGTGGATCCGCCTGGTCCAGCATGTCGCGACCGAGGCGTGCCGTGGAGACCGATACGCGGACGATGCCGTCCGGCACCGCGGGTGGATAACAGGCCACCGGGTCCCTGACCTCGTCGAAGATGTGACTCTGCAGGTTCGCGTACACCCATCCGGCGCCCGGCCGTCCGACGTTCCCCGTGATCGCCAGGAGCGCGAGCACGGCCCGGATGGTCTGTCCCGCGTTCGTGTACCGTTGCATGCCGTAACCGGCCGTAATGGTCATCGGCCGGGTGGTTGCGATCCAACGCGCCATGGTGCGGAGCTGCTCGGACGGCACATCCGTGACGTCGGCCGCCCAGTCGATGGAAGCCTCGAGCGCGAGATGCGAGAATTCCTCGAACCCGCTCACGCGCTCGCGCACGAAGGCCTCGTCCACACCTCCCGATCGGATGATCTCACCGGCCACGGCGAGCGCCAGGGCGCCATCGCTTCCAGGCCTCGGGCGGATCCACAGGTCGGCGGATTCGGTGCTCTCGGTGCGTCGCGGATCGATCACGACGAGACGTCCGCCGGCTTCTCTCGCTTCCTGAATGAACGGCATCTGGTGAATGTTGGTCTCCGCCGCGTTCTTGCCCCACATCAGGATGAGTCGGGCGCGGGCGATGTCCCACGGCACGCTGTGGCGATTGTCGCCGAGCGTGAGCCTCGTGGCCTCGAGTCCGGCAGGCCAGCACAGGTCGCCGTACGTGGTCGTGCAGCCGCCGTACAGGCGCCACAGCTCGAGACCGGTCCCGTTGAGCAGGCCCTTCGTTCCGCTGCCCGCATAGTACAGCAGGCTCTGTGGCCCGGGTGACTCGCGGATCCGAGTCAGGTGGTGCGCGATCTCGTCCAGGGCCTCGTCCCAGCCGATCGGCTCGTGCGTTCCCCTGGAGGTCCGCCTCAGCGGTTCGAGAATGCGGTCGCGGGACCGGATCCGCTCGACGTAGCTCAAGCCCTTCAGGCACACCCCCTCGGGAGTGGCCCGGTTTCCCGGATGGGGCTCGATGCGCCGGATCCTGCCGTCTTCCACGTGCACCCGCATGCCGCACGTGCTGTAGCAGTTCCTGGGGCAAGCCGTCGTATGGACGGACATCCGGCCGACCTCCGTGCGCGGGTTCTCGATCGCTGCCGGCCGCACGTTGGGACACAAAGTCGGCTCAGGTCAAGCAGGGCCGGGCATGGACCCATCTCGGCCTCGCCCGGTAGACACAGATTCGGGAGGGATCATCGAATGAAGGCGATACGCATCATTCGTCCGGGAGAGCCGGACGTCCTGGAGCTGGTGGACCTGGAGGCGCCGGCCCCGGGTCCCGGCCAGGTGCGTGTCGAGGTTTACGGAACGGCCCTCAACCGGGCGGATCTGCTCCAGCGCCGCGGGGCCTATCCTGCCCCTCCGGGTGCCCCTCCCGACATTCCGGGACTCGAATTCTCAGGTGTCGTGGAAGGTGTCGGAACGGGCGTGGACGAGTCGACCGTCGGCTCCTGGGTGATGGGTCTGGTCGGGGGCGGCGGCTACGCGGAGATGCTGGTGACCGACGCGAGGCACATCGTGCCGATGCCGAGGGGCCTCAAGTTCGTGGAGTCGGCTGCCGTTCCCGAGGCGTTCTGCACAGCGTACGACGCGCTCGTCCTGCAGGGCGGACTCCGGCCGGGCGAAACAGTCCTGATCCACGCCGCGGGCAGCGGAGTCGGTACCGCCGCGATCCAGGTCGCGAGGGCGTTCGGTGCCGCGAGGGTGTTCGGCACGGCTTCCGCAGGGAAGCTCGAGGCGCTGGACGAACGCGGCCTCTCGCTGGACGTTGCCATCGATTACCGGCGAAAGTCGTTCCGGGACGTGGTTCGGCGCGAGACCGACGGGAAGGGGGTCGACCTCATTCTGGACCTGGTGGGAGCCACGTACTGGACGGACAACATCGCCAGCCTTCGCACGCGCGGGCGCATCGTGCTCGTGGGGCTCGTGGGAGGCACCATGGCCCAGCTGAACCTCGGGGTACTGCTCCGGCGGCGACTGCACGTGATCGGCACCGTGATGCGATCGCGCGATGATGAGGAAAAGAGCGAGCTGGCGAGGCGAGCGAGAGCCGACCTGCTTCCTCGCTTCGAGTCCGGAGAGCTGTTCCCCGTCGTGGACCGGGTGTTCGACCTCCAGGAGGCCGCCCAGGCGCACGCCTACATGGAGGACAACCAGAACGCAGGCAAGGTCGTGCTCCGCGTCCGCGCCTGAGCGGTCGTCTCAATCCGTCGCGGCGTCTCCCGGCAAACCGACCTCCTGCAGCCCGACGATCCCTTCCTCCATCCACTCGAAGTCGCCGTCCAGCACCCGTCTCGCCTCACGGTACATGGCGACGTCGTCATTCGACCCGATGTCATTGAACAGGGACCGGACTCGACGGCGGGCCGATCGACAGTACAGGTCCGCCAGCTCGACCGCCCGGTCGGCATTCGGCCTGCCCGTGCGGACGAGCATCTGGGTGCGTGTGACCACGGCGGCGACGGCGAACAGGATCGTCGCGACGTCGACTGCCCGGAACAGCAGCATCTGTCTGCGTTGCAGCCCCGCTCCGTGGCGCATCATCAGGTGAAACAGGGTGCGCGCCAGGCGGCGTGAGCTCCGGTCCACGAAGCGAAGGTGTCCGGAGAGGGGGCCGAACCTGCCGTAGCCCCCGAACCGCGGGAACCACAGCCGCGGATACCAGGTGGCGTAGAAGGCGATCACCCGCGGGAGGAGCTTCAGCTTGCCGGCGACGCCGAGATCGCCCTCGACCAGCGGACCGGCGACCTGGAGATGCCGATCGACCGCCTCGCGCGCGATGAACAGGCGCATGATCTCGCTGGAGCCCTCGAAGATCCGATTGATCCTGAAGTCGCGCATCATGCGCTCGGCCGGGACGGGCTTCTCTCCCCGGGCCCGGAGCGAGTCGGCCCGCTCGTATCCCCTGCCTCCCAGCGTCTGCACCATCTCGTCGAGTATCTTCCAGCCCATCTCCGTGTTGTAGAGCTTCGCCAGGGCTGCCTCGAGACGGATGTCGAAGTCCCCCTGATCCACCATCAGGGCCGACAGCTCGGCCACGGCCTCCATGGCCAGCGTCTCCGCGGCGGCGAAGGCGATCTTCTGGGCGACGGCCTCGTGCCGTCCGACCGGCTGACCCCACTGCACCCGCTCCGCTCCCCACTCCCGCATGAAGCGGAGCGCCGTCTTTCCGCTCCCGACGGCAACGGCGGGAATCGACAGTCGTCCCGTGTTCAGCGTGATCAGGGCGAGCTTGAGTCCTCTGCCCTCTTCCCACAGCAGATTCTCCGCCGGGACTCGCACGTCGGTGAATCGGAAATTGGCGTTCTCTATTCCGCCGATGCCCATGAAGTGGTTGCGCTCGGTGATCTCGACCCCGTCCCAGTTCGTCTCGATGATGAAGGCCGAGATCTTCCGCGATTCGGGGTCCCGAGCCATGACCACGAGCAGTTCCGCTATCGTCCCGTTCGTAGTCCAGAGCTTGTCTCCGTTCAGCACGTAGTGAGTCCCGTCGGCACTCCTGGCCGCGGTGGTGCTGAGCCGCGCGGGATCGGACCCCACGTCCTCCTCGGTCAGGGCGAACGCCGATATCGCGCCGGCCGCGAGGCGCGGAAGGTAGCGCTGCTTCTGCTCGGGTGTGCCGAACATCTTCAGCGGCTGCGGGACCCCGATGGACTGGTGTGCGGAGAGCAGGGCGACGAGGCTGCCGTCGACGCTGCCGAGGGTGGCCATGACCTGGTTGTACTCGGTCTGACCGAATCCCAGGCCGCCGTATTCCTCGGGGATCTTCATCCCGAACGCTCCCATGCGCCGCAGCTCATCGATGACGCGGGGTGGGATCTTCCGATTTCGATCGATTTCCTCGGAATCGATCGTGCGCAGGAAGGGAGTCAGCTCGGCGAGGAAGGAACGGCAGCGTTCGCCGATGAACTCGTCCGGGTCGGGGTACGGGTCGATGAGATCGAGCCTGAAGTGGCCCAGGAAAAGGTCGCGTACGAAGGTCGCCTTGTCCCACTTCTTCTGGCGGGCGGCCTCCGCTACGCGGCGCGCTTCCTGCTCGCTGGCATGTACCTTTTCACGGGGTGGCTTCGGTTCCGAATTGGACATGGTCATGTATCCATTCTGGCCCCGATCCGAGCGATCGGGTCGAAAGTGCCTTCATCCCGTCCGCCCTGCCGCTAGAAGCTCGGCATGACGGTGAGGCGGAACAGGCGGCTGGCGCCTGGATTGCGTTCCTGGATGTCCACGTACTCGCTCTGCAGGAGGTTGGCGACCTTGCCCATCACGACCCAGTTCCCGATCCGGTAAGCGAGGCGCAGATCGACAACCGAGATCGACCCCCTGGGGTCGAGTGGATAGGCGAGAACGGCCTCCACCTCGCTGCGAAACAGGTAGTCGACCGCGATCAGGTCACGAAAGGCCGACACCGTCAGGGTGAGGTTGTGAGGTGACCGGTAGGGGAGGGGGTTTCCCGTGCTCTTGTCCTCGGAGTCCAGAAAGAGATAGTTGGCCTTGAACGCGAGCTTGTCCCGGTACAGGCCGACTTCGGCACCGACATCGAGACCCGCGACGCGGGCGCGTGACACGTTCTGGAACTGGAAGGTGAACAGTTGGCTCGGGACCGGTGACGGCTCGATCAGGTCGTCGAAGTCGCTGTAGAAGAGGGCGCCGTCCAGTCGGAGCCAGCGGCCGACCCGTGCCGTGGTCCCGACCTCCGCCGACCACGACCTCTCACCCGTCAGATCGAGGTTGGGCACGACCTTGAATCCGAACTGTGTGGTCGCCGTGTACTGCTCCGCCGCACTCGGCGCGCGGTATCCGCGGCTGACCGACGCCCGCAGGCTCACCGGGTTCGAGGGAAGATAGACCACTCCGAGCCGTGGGCTGGCCACGAGGTCGGACTCCGCGGAGGTCGCCCCGTGGTAGTCGAGACGCAGGCCCGCCACGGCGCGCCAGCGATCCGAGAGCTGAATCTCGTCCTGTGCGTATCCGCCCAGATCGATGATGGACGGATCGACCACGAGGATCGTCGACGTCACGTCCGTCCACGAAGCCTCGACGCCAGTGGTCACGGCGTGCCTGAGCGATGGTGCCAGGTCCAGCTGTGCGTCGGCGGCAAGGCGGGAGCTGTGGTGGCTGTCGTCGCCGTCGTGGAAGTGGTTCTGCACCGCGTTGTAGTCGAAGATCGGCCTGATCTGGAGAGAGGTGCTCTGGGTCATCACGGGTCGCAGCGTGGCCCCGACCGTCACATCCGTCTCCCTGAGCCAGTCGCCGAACTCCACCGGGTCCACTTCCAGCGGCTGATCCTTGGAGAGCCACGTGTAGAACTGGTCAGCATCTCGTTGCGTCCAGTCGACGAACGCATCGAGTGGCCGCTCCGAGTCCGGACCGAACACCGTCTTCACGCGGCCCTGCCAGCGCGAGTAGCCGCCGTTCTCCCGAAAGCCGTCGGAGCCGTCCGCGCCGAGAAACAGCGTCGTGCCGACTCCGCGGATGCGGCGCGAGTGCTGAATCCCGATCCCGGCCGTGCTCAGGGCCTCGTCCGTGAAGCGAAAGCGGGATGGAGTGTCGTACGCGCCGAAGTAGCCGCGCACGACCGTTTCGGGCGTCTCCGAGGGCACAGCCGTGATGACGTTCACGACGCCCCCGAGCGCTCCGGTGCCATACAGGGACGAGTGCGGGCCCTTGACCACCTCGACGCGCTCGACGTCCATCAGCGGAAGCGCTTCGAAATCGGCCTCGGAGCCGACGCCCTTCAACATGCGATGGCCGTCCATCAGGACCAGGACCCGGCTTCCGACCCCACGTGAGAGTCCGGAAGCCCCGCGAATGTCCAGCTGGCCGGCGTTGGCGACCACGCCCTGGGCGAAGGGCAACGCCTCGCCCACGTTATTCACGTTTCGCTGCTGGATCTCCTGTCCGTCCAACACGGACACGCTGACCGGCGACTCGTCGGGGTTCTCGCGGCTTCGACTCGCCGTGACCACCAGTCCCGGCACGCTGATCACGGAGGGACTGACGTACACGTCCAGCAGGGTGGTTTCTCCGTCACCGACCACCACGCCAGCCCGGCTGGCGGCCGCGAATCCCGGAGCGGTGACCTGCAGCGAATAGGTGCCGGGGGCCAGGCGAGCGAGGCGAAAGGACCCGCCCTCGTCCGTGAGCACGCCCAGCGGCGTGCGCTCGATCCGGACGGTCGCCTGGCTTACCGGGAGGCTGTCCTCCGCCGAGCGCACGATGCCTTCGATCGCGCCGCCGGTCACCTGCGCCTGCAGGCCCGGCGCCGCCGTCAGGAGACAGGCGGCGGCCATCGTGAACCGCACGCACTTCCGGATCAGCATCGATCGAGCCACGCTGGTGAAACTCCCGCGGTACACCCGCGCAGGTTCAGCTGGTCTGGCTCCACACGGTCACGACCTGGACACCGGCGGTCGTCACGTCGACCGTGAGAGTGCCGCTCACGAGCGTGAACGTGCCCACGCCCTGGAATCCTCCCGCGTTGGCCGACTCCTGCGTCCAGGTGTTGCCGTCCGTCTGGTACGTGCCGTTGTCCACGGTGTTGACCGGGCCGGCCGGGCTCGGGATCGTCAGATCGATCGCGTACGTGGTCTTGGTCAACGTCAGGGTGCCGGTCGCGCCCTCGGCGGGCGTTAGCGTGACGCCTGCCTGGGTGACCGATACCAGCGTGTAAGTTCCCGACAGGTCGGTCTCGACCGGCGGGTTCACGGGATCGTCGCTGCCGCAGGCGGCGGTCAGGACGAGTGTCAGCAGAGCCACCGGCACCAGCGCGCGAAGGGGACGTCGTCTCATCGTATTCTCTCACCATGGAGGTTCAGGCCGTCGCTTCCGGGCACCTCGGAAGGGCCCGCAGCAACGGCGGCGGCTCGTCTCGAACTGCGTCGAACAAGAACGTATAAGTATAGGCAGGAGGAACACGGTGCCGCCACCATGCCGGCCCGCCGCGCAGGAGCGGCGGGCCGGCCGGTGCATCTACAACTGCTTCACCTCTTCGAGGATCCGTCCGATCGAGTCGGCCGCGTCGCCGAACAGCATCATGGTGTTCCGGAGATAGAACAGCTCGTTGTCGACGCCGGCGAAACCCGGATTGAGGCTGCGCTTCATGACCACGCAGTGCTTGGCGCGGTCCACCTCGATGATCGGCATGCCGTACAGGTCGCTGGACGGCTCGTCCCGGGCGGCGGGATTCACCACGTCGTTGGCGCCCACCACGAGGCACGCGTCCACGTTCGCGATGTCCGGGTTCACGTCCTCCGGCTCGTACAGCTGGTTGTACGGCACGTTGGCCTCGGCGAGCAGCACGTTCATGTGACCGGGCATGCGGCCCGCCACGGGGTGGACGACGTACTTCACGTTCACCCCACGGTGTTCCAGGTTGTCACACAGCTCGCGCAGCTTGTGTTGAGCCTGCGCCACCGCGAGACCGTAGCCGGGAACGATCACCACCTGCTTGGCATACGCCAGCAGCATCGCCACGTCATCCGGCTGAACGTCGTTCACGTCGGCCATCGTCCGCTTCTCGCCCTTGACGAGCACCTTGCCCGTCGTCTGGCCGAACGTGCCGAAGATGACGTTGGCCAGAGACCGGTTCATCGCCTTGCACATGATCCGGGTGAGGATCAGGCCGGACGCGCCGACGAGCGCTCCCGAGATGATCAGGGCGTTGTTGCTGAGCACGAAGCCGGCGGCCGACGCCGCGAGGCCCGAGTACGAGTTCAACAGGGAGACCACGACCGGCATGTCGGCCCCGCCGATCGGGATCACGAGCAAGACCCCCAGCAGCATGGCCGCGACCCACAGGACGTAGTACAGGAGGTCGACGGTGCCCGGATTCGAGGCCACGATCGCCCCGGGAGTCATGAGGACGAGGTAGACCATGACGGCGATGATCCCCAGGAACAGGCTCGCGTTCAGGAACTGCTGTCCCTTGAACTTCACCGCTTTCTCGGTGACGATGCCCTGGAGCTTCCCGAACGCGACCATGCTGCCCGAGAACGTCACCGCGCCGATGAGCGTGCCGAGCATGATCGAGATCGATCCGTCGAGGGGCACGTCGGCGGTGCCCGCCACTCCGAGGGAGTAGCGCAGGAACTCCGCGGCCGCGACCAGGCCGGAGGCCAGACCTCCGAATCCGTTGAACATGCCCACCATCTGGGGCATGGCGGTCATCTTCACGAGGCGGGCCATGAAGCCGCCGCTGATCCCTCCGATCAGCAGTCCGGCGATGATCCACTGCCAGGTGAGTATCTGCCCGCCGCCGAGCGTGGCCACGATCGCGAGCAGCATGCCGACGGCCGCGAGACGGTTACCGCCTCGCGCGGTGTCGGGGTGGCTGAGGCGCTTCAGCCCGAATATGAACAGCACCGCCGAGAGCAGGTAGGCGAGCTGCATGATGAGGACTCTGGTTTCCATCTATCTGCCTCGGTTTTCGCTAGTTCGTGTCGGTGTCCCGCCGGAACATCTGCAGCATCCGGTCGGTGACCATGAATCCGCCCACGACGTTGATCGTCGCGGCAGCCACCGCTATCACGCCGATGATGTCGAACATCGTTCCCTCGCCCATTCCCGCTATCACCAGCGCCCCGACGATCGATATGCCGGAGATGGCGTTGGAGCCTGACATCAGTGGCGTATGCAGCGTTGGCGGGACCTTCGTGATGACCTCGAAGCCGACGAACATCGCCAGCACGAAGACGTACACGCTGATGAGAATCGTACCGGTCATTGCTGATACCTCACATTCCCGTCGTGCGTGACCGCGATCGCGGTCGTGATCTCGTCATCGAGGTCGATGACCAGCTTTCCATCGGAGTCCAGGACGTGCTGCAGGAGGACTGACAGAATGCGGCTGTACATCAGGCTGCCGTGAACCGGCAGCGAAGCCGCGAGATCCGTCTGTCCGAGGATGAGCACGCCGTGACGCTCGACGTTCTCTCCCTTGACGGTCAGTTCGCAGTTGCCACCCGTTTCGGCGGCGAGATCGACGATCACCGACCCGGGGCGCATCCCCTTGACCATGTCCTCCGAGATGAGCTTCGGCGCCGGCCTGCCCGGAACGAGGGCCGTCGTGATGACCACGTCGGACTTCGCTATGTGAGCGGCCAGGAGGTCCCTTTCACGCTGCTCCTCGTCGGCCGAGACCTCCTTCGCGTATCCTCCCTCGGTCTGCATGTCCTCGGTGGCGTGTTCCCACTCGACGAACGTCGCCCCGAGACTCTGAACCTGCTCCTTGGTCTCGGGCCGGATGTCGAAGCCCTCCACGACGGCGCCGAGGCGGCGGGCCGTCGCGATGGCCTGCAGACCGGCGACTCCCGCGCCGATCACGAAGACGTTCGCCGGCGGAATCGTCCCGGCGGCGGTCGTCAGCATGGGGAAGAATTTGCTGGCCGCCTGTGCGCCTCGGATCACGGCCATGTAGCCCGCGACCGTGCTGAAGGCCGAGAGGCAGTCCATGCGCTGAGCGAGGGTCGTGCGCGGCATCAGTTCCATCGAGAACGAGGTCACGCCGCGATCCGCCAGCCGCTTCAGGACCTCGGCGTTCTCGTGCGGCCTCATCTGGGCGATGAAGAGAGCACCGGCCGGTATCAGCTCGAGCTCGTCGGTTCCGTCTTCGCGCAGAACGGGGCCGTTGACCTTCATGACCACGTCGGCCCCCTCGAACAGGGACTGCGGATCACCGGCGATCTGGGCTCCGGCATCGCGGTACTCGTCGTCGGTGAAGGAGGCTCCGAGGCCGGCCCCACTCTCGACGACGAACTGGATCTCGTCCGAATCGAGACGCTTGATCGCCTGCGGGGACATGGCCACGCGCCGATCGAGCGGCGTATGCTCCTTCGGGACAGCTATTCGCATGGGTTGTTCACTCTCGTGTAGGGTTCAAACCTGGCGGCCGCTACGTCCGGCCACATCGGTCGCCGACGGTGGAAGTTCTTGCGTCGACGTCGCCGGCTCACGTGAGCACGAGTCTCCCGCAGGATAGCGAGAAGCGTGCCGCAGGGAAGAGCCGCCGGGACAAGCCGTCCCGCATCCGGGGGAAGGGGTCGATGTGCAGAGAAGGCGCTGATTGTCGTACCTTTCTGAGGATCGCGCGCCCTTCGACCGGGGTCGCGCGGCCCGGCTGACGCATCCGGCCGGGCCAACCTATCCCACCGCGGGACAAAGTGACAAGTGGAGGCCAACGAGATGTGGATTCGAGCGATTGCACCGTTCCTGCTCATTCAACTGACCGCGTCGGTCTGTCCGGCCCAGGAGCCGGCCGCGCCGGACCTCGACGCGCAGATCCGGCAGGCCGTTCTGGCAGCCCCGGAATCGATGCGTGCGGACGCGACGGTCCTCGGATACGGCCGCGAGGCGCGCGAATCGGATCCTCTGTCCGTGTTGCGCCAGGGCAAGAACTCCCTGATCTGTCTCGCCGACGATCCGGAAGTCGACGGGTTCCACGTGGCTTGCTACCATCGAAGTCTCGACGATTTCATGGCCCTCGGACGGCGAATGCGTGCGGAGGGCAAGGGGCGGGCCGAGGTTATGGATGCGCGCTACGCGGCACTGGAGGCAGGGACGCTCACGATGCCGGAACGGGCGGCGCTCTATTCGATCACGGCGGACGGTGACGCGGGGGATCTCGAGGGGGCGCGCAGGCTCGTTGTGGTGTACGTTCCCGGTGCGACGCTGGAGGACCTGGGCCTGCCGGGCCGGCCGGCCGGCAACTTGCCGTGGCTGATGCTTCCAGGTACGCCGTGGGCGCATATCATGATCGGTCTCGAGGAGTAGACGGTGCCCAACTTCACCCGCCATCAGATCGCCTACAACCTGCTCAGCGCCCTGCGGGGCGCGGGCCTCGGGGTGAGGGACGAATTCGAGGGTCGGCAGGAGCCCTCGTCCTGGTTCTTCCGATGCCTGGCGTACGACCAGTCCGAGCTGGACATCATGGAATCAGGCGCGATCGACGCATTGCACGCCCCATCCGCGCTGGTCGAGTTGTCGCTCGACGAGATTGCGGTCGCGGCGGCTGCGATCGGGCCGGAGGGCCTGCTGTCCTATCTCGAGTGGGAGGCGGAGGACGAGCCGTTCGGGGACGCGGCGGCCGCCCCGGAGGGTCCCGTCCCGGGGCTGGGATTCCACCCGGACGTGCACCTGGGATATCTGGCCCTCGATGTCGCGCCTCCCACCCTGTGGATGGACGAGCGGCGCTCCGATCCGGAGTCCAACGAGTCGCTGGCCCGGCGTCTTGCGGTGATGGCCCAGGAGGTGGGGGGGGCGTGCGACGTGGTCGAAGTGCACATCGAAGGTGCGCTGGACGCTTCGGAGGACGGGTGGGCCGACCGCACCGCCGAGGTGAGGCCGGCCGGGGTGTCCGTGCACTTCACAGTGGAGATTCCGCTTGCCGGTACGGGCGAGCGCGAGCTGTCGCTGCGCTTCGAGGATGCGGCCCGCACGGCGTCGGCGGCGATCGAGGGAATGCGGCTCGTGTTTCGGAGACTGTCGGCCGGAGAGCGCTGACAGGATTTCAGGGGACGTCGAGCCCCCGAACGACCAGAACACTGTCGACGGCCGAGCGGAAAGTCTCCAGCGGAACCGCCCCGCGGATCGCCACGCTGTCGCCGATGACGAAGAACGGCGTGCTGCCGACACCGGCCGCGATGGCCGACTCGTAGTCCCTCACCTGGAGCGGCGCGGTCTGGTCGTTGAGCAGACAGGCGGCGAAGGACTCGCCGTCGATTCCGATACCCTCTGCCCACGAGCGGAAAAGCGCGTTCGGATCCGGGGCCTTCGACCACTCCTCCCGGCGCTCGAACAGAACATCGTGCATCTCCCAGAAGCGGCCTGCGGCGCCGGCGCAGAACGCGGCCTCGATGGCCGGCCAGGCACGCGGGTGAGCCGAGTTCGGAAAGGAGATCCACAAGTACCGGGCGGTGCCCGAACGCACGTAGATGCTGTCGAGCGCCTTGTAGGTTTCGGCATAGAATCTCGCGCAGAAGGGGCACTCGAAGTCGGAGATCTCCACGATTCGAATCGGGGCTTCCGGGTCTCCCTTCACCCGGGCGCGGTCGGCCCGCTCGAGGATCGTCGACTGCTGTCCGGGCACCCGGAGCATCGCCTCGGCTGCGTCCTGAGCCCTGGCGGGTGCGGCGGCGACCAGCGCCGTCGCGAGAGCCGTGAGGAGCATCCCTGTCAGAGGAGGTCGGGCGGTCATCCGCCGAGCTCCGCGACGACCTCGTCCGCGTGCTCTGCCGGCCTCACCTTCCGGTATGCCTTCTCGATCCGACCGTCCTCGCCGATCACGAACGTAGACCTCAGGATTCCCTCGTACTCCCTTCCGTACAACTTCTTCTTTCCCCAGGCGCCGTAGGCCTCGGCGACCTGATGATCCTCGTCCGCGAGAAGCGGGAAGTTCAGGCCGTACTTGTCGCGGAAGCGCTGGTGAGACTGCACCGGATCCGGGCTGACCCCGAGGACCGTGGCGTTCAGCTCCCGGATCACGGGCAGTGCGTCCCGAAAACCGCATGCCTCTTTCGTGCAACCGCTCGTGTCGTCCTTGGGGTAGAAATACAGTACGACCCGCCTGCCTCGCAGGTCACTGAGTCGGACCGTGTCTCCGCCGTCCGAGGGCAGCGAAAAGTCCGGTGCCACGTCGCCGATCTCAATCATGTCACGCCTTTCTCCATGCGATCGTATTCCTCTCCGAGCAGTCGCCAGGCCTCACGCACGGCCTGTTCGGTTCCCCGGGCGCTTCCGACGGCCAGGCGGATCACGTACCGACCTCCGACGGTGGTATGGGACAGGAACACCGGGCCTCGACGGTTTACCGCCGTCAGCAGGCGACGGTTCCAATCATCCGGATCGGCACCGCTGGGTGGCAGTGCCCGGAACACCACGAGAGAGAACGGGTGCGGGGCGGCCAGCTCGAATCTCCCGTCTTCCTCGATCCAGTCCGCCAGCCGGTCCGCCAGCTGGATGTGAGAACGCAGCCTGGCGCGAATCGCTTCCGTGCCCTCCATGCGAAACTGAAACCAGAGCTTGAGCGCCCGAAAGCGCCGACCGAGCGACAGCCCGATGTCCATCAGATCCCGGCCGTCTTCCTCGCTGCTGAGGTACTCCGGCGTCAGCGACAGAGGCTGGCGCATGGCCTCCTCGTCCCGGTACAGGAGGACAGAACAGTCGATCGGAACGGACATCCACTTGTGAGGGTTCAGCACGATCGAGTCGGCACGCTCCCACCCCTCGAATTCCTGACTCTTCTCGGCTAGCGCCGCCGCAGGACCCGCGTACGCGGCGTCCACGTGGAGCCACACGCCCAGCCGATCGCAGATGTCCGCCACCTCCCGCACCGGATCTACACTGGTCGTCGACGTCGTTCCTATCGTGGCGCACACCATCACGGGGGTCAGCCCGTTACGCCGATCGACGGTGATGGCCTCGTCGAGCGCATCAGGTATCATGCGGAGCCGCGAGTCCACGGGCACTTTCCGCACCTGATCGAGGCCCAATCCGGCGGCTGCGGCGGCCTTGTCCAGCGAGCTGTGCGCTTCTTCGGATACGTACAGCGTGCAGGGACCGAGGTCGCCTCGCCCGGACAGCCCCCGCGCGCGCACGCCGGGCACCGCCCGCTCGCGTGCCGCCAGGAGGGCAGTGAACGAGCTGGTGGAAGCGGTGTCCAGGATCAGACCGCTGAACGAGTCGGGAAGCTCCACGAAGCGACGGACCCACTCCACCATCCGCCGTTCCAGTTCGGTGCCGGCTGGCGAGGTCCGCCACAACATCGCGTTCTGATTCAGCTCCGCGGCGAGAAACTCGGCCAGCACACCCGCATCGGTGGTGGAGCTGCAGAAATATGCGAAGAAGCCGGGGTGATTCCAGTGAGTGAGACCCGGAACGATGATCTCGTCGAGGTCGGCGAGAACCGCGGCCAGGCTTGCCGGAGCCTCGGGCGGTACCGTGCCGAGTCCCCCCGAGACGTCTCCCGGCCGCACGCGGGGAAGGACCGGCAGGTCGCCGACACCATTTCGATAGGACTCGATCCAGCGCGCGGCGCGCGCGGCGTCCTCGAGAAAGCTCCCTGAGCTCACGTTCTCTTCCTCCGCCGACGTCATGGACAGCGATTCGGGCCGGCCACCCCGTGGCGCGGGAGGTCCGACGGCCCGACCTTGTCCGGCTGATGAGCGTTCCGCAGCGGCCGGCCGGGATGGAAGTCTTCCTCGAAGGCTTCCAGCAGGCCATCGACGAAGAGATCCTCGCGATCCAGGACGACCTGGTCCGTCGGGGTGTCGCCCAGGCCGTCGAGGCCTCCGGGGGCCACGAGGTCGACGCCGATTCGACGGGTTTCACGTACGATTGGACCCTCGCGCCCGGAAGGTACGTCATCCGGGCCGACGACGCAGTCCGGGTTGCGTGCGAGGCGGGGGAGTCGCTCGGCTTCGTGACGCGGTGGGATCCGGGGAACAGGGGGCTGCGCGTCAACGTGCAGGAATTCCTGGGGCGCCTGGCCGGGCCCGCGGAGCTACGCTTCGACCCCACCTGGCTCCTGAGCGCGCTCGACTCCCGCCTGTCACACATCGGCTCGGAGCCGTCGTCCTACCACACGGACACGGCCCTTCGGCTGTTCGGCGGCCGGTTTCCCGACACGGGGACTCGACCCGTCTCCCAATCCCTGATCGAAGGACTCAACGACTGTCAGGTCGCGGCCCTGAAGCGCATTCTCGGGAGTCGAACCCAGTTGGTGTGGGGCCCTCCGGGCACCGGCAAGACTCTTCTGCTGGGCCAGGCGGTGCGGGCGCTGGCGGACGAGGGGAAAGTGCTGGTCCTCGCGACGACGAACGTGGCGGTCGACGAGGCGGCGCGACGGGTCGCCGGGTCGATGGGGCCGGAGGCGCTGGCGAATGGACGAATCGTCCGTGTCGGAGCCGGCCACAGTGCTTCGGGAGACGCCGACCTGTCGCTCGACGCGGTCGTCCAGCGGAGAGAAGATCGCGACCCCGGGCGGCTGACGCGCATGTTCGAGGAGCTGGAAGCGGAGTTCGGCATCGTGCGGTCCCGGACTTCGGACCCGGCTCTCGGTCACCGCTACGGCGCCGTGCTCGCGAGGGCGCGTAGCGGGGGCGCTTCGCCGGGCGCGCTGGCCAGGGTCGGGCACCTGGCAGCCGAGCTTCAGCGAGCTGGAGCCCGGGCTCTGGCTCAGGCGGATGTCGTCCTCACCACGTTTGCCAGGCTGACACTGAGAGATGACCTGTGGGGTCTCCGATTCGAGTCCCTCTTCGTAGACGAGGCCAGCACCGCACCCTTGCCCTACCTGTTCTCGGGTGCGTGCCTCGCGTCCGAGAGGGTCATCGCGGTGGGTGACTTCCAGCAGCTGCCCGCCGTGGTCCTCTCCAGGGGGGTCGCGGCGTCCCGGTGGCTGAGCCGCGACATCTTCCGGCAATCGGGCTCGATCGATCCGGGAGGGGGAAGGGAGCTTCCCGACCCGCGGGATGACCTGTGCGCGATGCTGACCGAGCAGTACCGGATGGCGCCCCACATTCGGGCGCTGGTCAGCGAGCTGTTCTACGGTGGCCGGTTGACCGACGCTTCGGCCGTGACTCGCCGCGCATCCACTATCCCGCCGCTCGTCCTGGTGGACACGGAGTCGCTCACTCCCCGGGTCGAGCGGTCCGAGGGATCCCGCTCCAACGCCGTTCACGTGGAAGTTCTCGTGAAGCTGCTCGAGCTCCTGCAGCGACGGGGGGTGACGGACGTGGGCGTGGTCACCCCCTATCGGCTGCAGGCGCGCCTGATCCACCGGCAGGTCAACTCACGCCTCGGCCGGGCGGCTCCGTCGGGCCTCGAGATCGCCACGATCCACCGGTTCCAGGGCCGGGAGAAGACGGCCGTCATACTGGACACGGTGGACGCGCCCCCGGGAGGCAGCTGGTTCCTGAACGAGCAGCGGAACCCCGATCTGCCCAGACTTCTCAACGTCGCTCTGTCGCGCAGCCGAGAGTGCCTCATCGCCGTGGGCTCGACAGGCGGACTCTCCAGGACTCTGCCCCCCGGTGCCCTGTTGCTACGCGCAATGGAGGCGATCAGCTCGGCCGGGCGGACGATCGACGGCTCCCATCTGGCACGCGATGGCCTGAGACTCTTCGAGGCCGCGGGCCCCCTGTGAACAGGCGGGTCGGTCCGACCCTCGGCCACCGTCTGGCGGATTATTGTCGC
>CANPVW010000227.1 GCA_947581745.1 Candidatus Benthicola azotiphorus | reverse complement strand
GTCCGGGACCTCGTCGCGGACCCGGGTGGGAGTGGACTACGTGGAAGCGGCGCGCGACCCGGGTAGCTCGCACAACGTGCTCGTGGAGCCGGGCGATTCGATCTTCGTGCCGCACTTCATCCCGACCGTGGACGTGCGGGGCGCGGTCCAGGCCCCAACCAAGGTGCTGTTCAAGGACGGGGCGAGCGGCGACTACTACATCGAGCGCGCGGGCGGATACCTCCAGCATGCGGACAAGGGCCGCGCCCGGGTGCAGTTCGCGAACGGCGAGATTCACACGCGCGGCGGCAAGTTCCTGTTCTTCGGGGGGGGACTTCCGGTACCGGATCCCGGCAGCGTGGTCACCGTTCCGCTCAAGGAGGAGAAGCCGCCCGGACCGGGCACCCTTCAGGTCCTGGCCGTCATCACGGGCCTGGTCACCGCAACCGCGACGGTGATCCTGGCCGCCACGAAGTAGAGCGGATCGCAGGGGTACCGGTCAGTTCCTCAAGGCAGGCGTCGGCGATCCCCGGTCAGTCGAACCCGAACGTCCAGCGCGGTGTCCGGAGCAGCACTCCGACGGAACCGACGAACTCGGTCCGGTTGTCGCCCGGGGTGTTGGCGTAGTCCTGGATGAAGTTCACGCCCACGTCCCATTTTACTTCGAGGGGAAAGCGCCAGCCGGCCCGCCAGATTCCGGCCACCGAGGGTCGGATGGTCGTCTCCGCATCGCCGACGATGATCTTCGGGAACTCGGGGAGGGTCTCGGGAGGCGGACGCTCCTGGCGAAGGTCACCCTCGCCCCGGATCTGGATATCCAGTCTCGGCTGGACCCACAGTCCAGCGCGCGGAAACCACTCGCCCTCCAGCGACACGAGGTACAGGTCCGTCTTGTCCCACCCGATTCCGATGTTCTCCACCGTGTATTGTTCCCACAGGAGCGGCGGATTCAGGCGCGCCCGATACACGAGGCTCTGAAGGAAGCTGAAGTTGGTCCGCAGCAGGAAGCCGGGAGCGAGGCGGGACAGCTCGAATCCGAGCGAGCCCCCGTTCTTGGCCTCCACCGAGCGCGAGGCATCCACGAGCAGGCTGCCGTACACCGTCAGTCCCTGCGTGGCGCGCCACCAGATGTCGGCCGCGCCCATCTTGTTGTGCGGCGGGTCCTCGTCGTTGCGAGCCAGCATCCAGATGCCGAGCGGGTTCACGAGACGGAAGTCCATTCCCTGGGCCGGCCCGCCATGCACGCTGGCCTCGGATACCGAGAGGACCAGGTCGTCGATCGGCCGGAACTCCAGGCGGTGTATGGCCACGTAATGCGCGGTGTCCGCCTCGAAGTCGCGATAGCTGGCAAGGGATCCGATGAGAAAGATGCGGTCGGTGCCGAGACGGTAGCCGAGGTCGGGCTCGCTGTACGCGTAGTCCGAGCGCAGGAATCCGTCAAGGCCGGGCGCGCCCCAGTTGCGGTATATCTGCCCTAAGCTGAGCCGGGCGTAGCGTGACTGGACTTCGGCGTAAGCCTCCTCCATTCGGAAGGCCATCTCGTCCAGTGCGTTGAACAGGAGGGCGTCCTTCGTCTCGACCACCCGGCCGTCGGGAAACTGAGGGTCCTCCAGGTAGATGCCTTCCCACCAGCCACGCACGGCGCCGGCGACCGGCCCCCCGGCACCTTCCACCTCGGCCCTGAAGTCCCCGAGCAGCTTCGTGGTGGAAAACGGACCGTCGAGCTCCGCACGCAGCGGATCGCGGTGGGTCTGGCTGGCCAGGGTCGCCCCCCCCGCGAACTCCATGCTCACGTAGGCGTCGTATTCACCTTCCCCCGAGAGCTGTGCCAGCTCGTAGGCGAAGCTCGCGCGAAGCCGGGCCAGCCACTCCTTCTCGCCCTCGCTGATCTCGGATTCGTCGATCTCGAGCAGGGCCCGGGCGACCTCGATGCGCCGATAGGGCTGCACGAAAGGCGAAAGGGAGCGGATCCGGCCGGCCGAGATCCAGTAGTCGAGGATCGGATACTCCCAGCTGCCGAGCATAAGGTACGGAGAGGCGTGGAACGGGGGTTTCCGCTTCGGAGGCTTCGCCTCGGCCGCTGCTTCGCCCGAGTCTGCGGAACTCACGTCCTGGGCTGGCGCGGGGCGCGCGGCGCCAGTGCCGAGCCCCCCGAGAACCGCGAGGCCCAACAGGATGGCCCTTCCCCGATGCAGGCGCCGTTTGCACATGTGAGGCCGGAGTCCTTTCTATCTCAGACCAAAGTCGAAACGTGGGGTCAGCAGTCGGACCGACAGCGAGCCCACGAGCTCCGTCCGGTCATCGCCCGGGACATTCGCGTAGTCCGAGATGAAGTTCACGCCGACGTCCCAGGCCATCTCGAGCGGGAAGCTCCAGCCGCTCCTCCAACGACCTTCGAGGGCGGGACGAAGCGTCGTCTCGGCGTCCCCCACCAGGATGCGCGGCCAGCCCGAATAGTCCTCGATCGGCGGGCGGTCATCCCGGATGTCGAACGCGCCTCGAATCTGCAGGTCGAGCCTCGGCCTGAGCCACAGCCCGGCGGAAGCGAACCACTCCGCCTCGAGCGAGATCAGATAGAGGTCGGCTTTGTCCCACCCGATCCCGATCTGCTCGACCGTGTATCGCTCCCAGGGCCGCGCATCTCCCAGATTGTTGGGCGTGTAGGCCAGGCTCTGAAGGGCGCTGAAGTTGGCTCGCAGCAGGAGGCCCGGGGCCACCCGCGGCCATTCGACGCCCAACGTGCCCCCCATCTGGCAACACGATCCGTTGTCGTTCGTGGCGTCGGCCAGCAGGGCGCCGTACACGTTGAACCCCAGACCCGTCCGCCACCATATGTCCGCCTGGCCCAGCTTGTTGTACGGAGGGTTCCCGTCCGTGCGCGCGATCTGCCAGATCCCGATCGGGTTGACGAGCTTCCAGTTGAGCGGCTGACCCTCCCCGCCGTGAACGCTCGACTCGGACACCGATATCAGGAGGTCGTCGATCGGCCGCACTTCCAGCCGGTGGATGGCCACGTAGTGCGTCGTGTCGCTCCCGAAGTCGCCGTAGCTGGCGAACATGCCGATCAGGTAGATCCTGTCGGTGCCCACCCGGTAGGAGACCTCCTCCTGGCTGTACGCATAATCGGACCGCAGGAAGCCCGGCAGGTCCGGCAGGCCCCAGTCGCGGTACATGCTGCCGAAGCCCACCCGGGCGTAGCGACTCTGGAACTCCAGGTAGCCCTCGTCGACGCGTGCCGAGATCTCACCTCCCAGAACGTTGTCCAGGCG
>CANPVW010000226.1 GCA_947581745.1 Candidatus Benthicola azotiphorus | reverse complement strand
TCCGAACCGGCTCACCGCCGTCTCGGAGTCGGACATCCAGATCGGGTAATTGATGCCGTGCTCCGCCGCGAACTTCAGAACGCTCTCGCCGCTGCCCGAATCCACCGCCGGCCCCACGATCGTGCCCCCCAGCCCCGCCAGCGACTTCTGGACTCGGATCAGGTGCGGGATTTCGACGAGACACGGAGGACACCAGGTGCCCCAGAAGTTCAGCAGGACGATCTGCCCGTGGTAGTCGCTCAGGTGGGCCGCGCTTCCCTCGGGCGTGCGGAATTCCACGTCCGGGGCAGGAATCTGGAGCCACGACGGTTCCACTGCAGAATCGGACCACCCCGCCCCATCCTGCCTCTCGTAGCTCCGCACCGTCGAGCCCGCCAGGTAGCCCAGACCCACGGCCGCAACGAGGATCGCGGCACCGACCGGGAGGACGACTCGCCTGCTCACACGGTCTGACGGAAGGGATAGTAGCGGGAGGCGAAGGTACAGCCGGCGAGATGGTGGATGCGCGCGGCCGCCGATGCTTCGTCCCGGTTCGACGGAGGTATGTGGTACTTCAGCCGAGCCTCGCGGATCAGTCCCATGGCCCGACCGAACGCCACCGCGGGTACGTTGGCGACGGCCTGCTCGTCCATCGCCCTCTCCAGGTGGCGCCGGTCCCCCGTCACGAAGGAGAGGAACGCCCCGGGCGTCAAATCCCGGATCGAGGTTGCGGTCAGCGCCGGATTACGGGCCCAGAGGTCCGAGATGAACTCCGAGTATCTCCAGAGAACCTCGAGACACACTTCCAGCTCTTCTTCGCTTTGCACGTTGTCCAGGTCCACCTGCTTGCGCAGAGGCTCGCAATCGACGGTGTCCGGCGGGGGGATCCTGTCCTCGAGCGCCTTGAGGAGCCGCTTCATCTCGGCCGAACCGTACGGAAGCTCGACGCGGAGGCCGTCTCGCGCCTGGCCGGAGGAATCCGGGACCCACCGGTGGTGCCAGCGCGTCTCGGCGAGTTCGCCCCGCACCGAGGCGATGCAGCCCAGGAACTCGCCACCGTCAAGGGCGGGGAGTCCCCTGTTTCCGTGTATGCGCACTACCGTCCACTCACCTGGCATGGTTTCTCGGGCCGCAATGCCTGACCTGGTTTGACCGTCCGGGGCGTACGTCTCCCGGCGTTCAGGAAGATCGCGGCCGCTCGCACGGGCGGCAACCGGGGAGCGCTTGTCACCCCGGCTTGGTCGAGCCATACTTCGGCGTGCATGATGTCGGACGGGCGCCACCCGCAATCCCGGCGCGACTCCAAATCGGCTACTCATGAACGAGCCACGACCTGACGCTGGAACCGACAACACCGTACCGCCGCGCGCCCTCGTCATCAGCCTCGTGGCCCTGGTCGTGGCCGGACTGGCGGCCATCGTATGGCCCAGCTCGCTGGCCGACCTGGCGGGCCTGGTCTGGCTGCTGGCCCTCGTGCCCGCCTTCCTGCTCGCTTACTACCGGGGCTGGGAAGGAGCGACCGCCGGGCTGCTGATCGCCATGATCCTGATGATCGCGATCGAGATCGTCCCGGCGCTCGTCATCGGCGCGGAAGTCGACTGGCGCATCGCCGGCGGCGTCACCGTGGCGTTCATCGCGGCCAGCCTCGGGCTCGGATCGATGGCCGAGCTGCTGCGCCGGCAGAAGAGCTCCGCCATGGATCTGGCTCTCAGCGACACGCTGACGGGGCTCGCGAATCGGCGAATGCTGGACATCTTCCTGGGGCAGCACTTCGCCGCTTCCCAGCGGGGGATGCCCCTCGCGGTCGTGATGTTCGACCTCGACAAGTTCAAGCGCTACAACGATACCTACGGGCACGCGGAGGGCGACGAGGCGCTTCGCGCCTTCGGTGAGATCCTGAAGCGAGAGACCCGCGATTCCGACATCGCGGGCCGATACGGAGGAGAGGAGTTCCTGGCGATCCTGCCCGGCGGCGACGCGCTCGCAGGGAGGCGATACGCGGAGCGCGTCCGCGAGACGCTGGCCGGGCACGAGATGCCTGGCGGAAACCGGATCACGGTCAGCGCGGGCGTGGCCGTGTCCGGACCCACGATGAACAGCGCGGCCGAGCTCGTCAGGGCGGCGGACGCGTCCCTCTACACCGCCAAGGCCGCGGGAGGAAACCGCGTCGAGCCGGCGTCGCTGAGGACCGGGAAGCCCGAAGCCCAGGCGATCGGCGGGCCGCCCGCGGACGCCCGGTAGCGCCACGCCATGACCCCCCTCATCCAGGAGCCGATGGCTGTATTCGGCTACCTGGCGGCGGTGTTCGCGGGGATCTTCTGGATCAGCGAGATGCCGGCGCTCCAGAAGGTGTTCCGCATCACTCCGGCCGTGATCTACTGCTATTTCGTGCCCACCCTTTCCACCACGGTGGGCATCATCCCGATGTCCTCGCCCGTCTACGACTGGATGACGCGTTATCTGCTCCCGGTGGCGCTTCTCCTGCTCATGATCACGGTCGACCTCAAGAGCATCCTCAAGCTCGGCCGCACGGCCCTGATCATGGTGACGGCGGGCTCGGTCGGGATCATGCTCGGCGCGCAGATCGCCTACATTGCGTTCGCCCGCTGGCTGCCGCCCGAGGGCTGGAAAGGTCTCGCGGCCCTGACGGGAAGCTGGATCGGAGGCACGGCGAACATGGTGGCGATCGCCGAGAGCGTGGGAACCCCCGACGCCATCATGGGACCGATCATCGTGGTGGACACGGTAGTCGGCTACGGCTGGATGGGCGTACTGCTGTTCCTCACCGCATGGCAGGCCGTGTTCGACCGGCGGCTCCGCGCGGACACGTCGGCCCTCGCCGAGACCAACGCACTGCTGGCGGACATGGATACCCACCGTCGCCCCACGGGGCTCCGGGACCTCGCGATCATCGTGGGTCTCGGGTTCGCGGGAGCGATCGTGGCCGTGCGTCTCGGCGAGGTCCTTCCCGTCCTCGGTGACCCGACCATCATCAGCCACACGACCTGGGCGGTGCTGATCGTCGTGACGGGAGGACTGTTGCTGAGCTTCACTCCCGTCCGGAACATGGAGGAAGCCGGCGCGTCCAGGGTGGGCTACGCGGCCCTGTACCTCCTCCTCACGGCGATCGGAGCGCAGGGCAATCTGCTCGAGGTGCTCTCGGCCCCCGCCTTCTTCTTCGCCGGAATGCTGGTCATCGCCGTGCACGTGGGCGTCATGCTGGCCGTGGCACGGCTCATCCGGGCGCCGTTCTTCTTCGTCGCCACCGGCAGCGTCGCCAACATCGGCGGAGCGGGGACCGCGCCGATCGTCGCCAGCGTCTATCACCCCGCCATGGCCCCCGTGGGCCTGCTGATGGCTGTGGCGGGATACATCCTCGGCATCTACGGGGCTCTGGGCGGCGCCTGGATGCTGGGCTTCCTGGCCCGGTAGGCCCTCCGGCCGCGAATCACACGGTAGCCCACTCTCTCTCGCCCTCCCCCGTCTCCGTCCCTTCCGCCTTCTCGTCGAGGTGCAGGGCCGACCGGCCGTTCGCCCGGAAGTGACGCCGGAAGAACGCCACCGTGCCGTCGAGCAGCGAATGCATGACGGGCAGAAGGATGAGCGTCAGGAACGTGGCGAAGCTGAGTCCCGCGATCACCGCGATCGCCATCGGTCCCCACCACGCTGCCTGTGCGCCGCCCCAGAAGATGTTCGGATTCAGAGTCCTGTAGAAGCGGTTGAAATCGATGTTCAGGCCGACCGCCAGCGGGATGAGTCCGACGACCGTCGTGATAGCGGTCAGCGTCACGGGACGGAAGCGGGTCACACCCGCCATGACAAGCGACTCGTGGTCGCTCAGCCCGTCCCGGTCGCGCAGGACGTGAATGTAGTCCATCAGGACGATCGCGTTGTTCACGACGATCCCCGCAAGGCTGATCACTCCTACGCCGCTCATGATCACGCCGAACGGCATGTGGAAGATCAGCAGTCCGATCAGCACGCCGATCGTCGAGAGCATCACGGTGCTCAGGATCAGTCCCGGCTTCAGGATCGAGTCGAACTGCGAGATGAGAATGAACGCGATCAGGAACAGGGCCCACAGGAAAGCCTCGAACAGGAACACCTCCGACTCCTGCTGCTCCTCCTGCTGTCCCGTGTAGGTCATGCGGTACCCGGCCGGGAGCTCCGCCTGGAAGTCCTGCAGGGTCTCCTGGACCTCCCCGAGCACCGCGTTCGCGTTGTAGGCGGCCCGCACGTCCGACGACACGGTCACCACCCGGTCCATGTCCTTCCGGTTGATTCCGCCGAGGCCCTCCTCCACACGCCAGCTGGCGATCGCCGTGAGCGGCACGGGATCCCCCAGGTCATTCTCGACGGTCAGCTCGGCCAGGGCGGAGAGGTCCGAGCGATACTGCTCGGCGAGACGAACGACGATGTCGTACTCCTCCTCACCGTAGCGGAATTCCGAGGCCTCGGTGCCGTTGATCGCGCTCCGCACCGTGCTTCCGATGTCCAGCGTCGTGACGCCGAACAGGGCGGCCCGCTCCCGGTCCACGTCGACCCGGAGCTCGGGTCGCGCGTCGTCCATGTCGCTCTCGAGCCCCTCCAGCTTCTGCGCCACGTCCGAATTCGACAGCAGCGCGACCAGCCGGTCCCCCAGCTCCTTCAGGACCCCGAAGTCCTCGCCGATGATCTCGATGTTGATCGGCAGCCCCGTGGGCGGCCCCATGTTGGGCCGGTCGACCGAGATGGTCGCGCCCGCTATGTCCTCGCCGATCGCCGATCGCATCGCCTCGAGGGTCTCCCGAGTGTCGTGCTCACGCAGCTCGAAGTCCACGAAGCTCACGGTCACCGTCGCGTACTGCGATCCGGTCTGACTGCCGAAGTCGGCGATCTTGGATCCGGTCGTCGCGACGACGGACTCGTAGTCTTCGCGGCCCGGGATGGTCTCCAGCTCCCGCTCGATTCTCTGGACGATTCCATCGGTCACCTCGGCGCGCGTTCCGACCGGAGTTTCCACCTGCACCCAGATGTCGTCCGGCGGAATGTCCTCGGGGAAGAACTCGATTCCCGCGTTGAAGACGCCGAACAGCATCAGGACCGCGACGAACAGCGCGCCCGTGGACCCCATCACCAGCAGCCGGTGCCGGAGCGCCCAGCGCAGGCGTCCCTCGTAGAAATGCAGCGTCGCGGGCAAAGCCCGGTCGCGTACCCACTGGCCCACGGGATCGAGCACGAACCGGTTGAGGAGGATGAGACCGACGACGGTGGCCGCGAGCAGAACCGAGGTCAGGGGGCGGCCCCTCGCGAGCACGAGGAGGACGAGCGCTCCCGCTACCCACGCCCCGATCTTGAACTCGCGCGTCAGCTGGGCCCGCGGCTCCGTGTCCCCCCGCATGAACAGGGAGCACAGGGTCGGGTTGACGATCAGTCCGACCAGAAGGGACGACGTCAGGGTGATCATCAGAGTCTTGGGCAGGTAGCTCATGAACTCGCCGGTGATCCCCGGCCAGAACGCCATCGGCGCGAAGGCGGCCAGGGTGGTCGCCGTGGCGGCGATCACGGGCATCGCGACCTCGGCGGTGGCCAGCTTCGCTGCCGCCTTGCGATCGAATCCCTCCTCGCGGAACCGGTAGATGTTCTCCACCACGACGATCGCGTTGTCCACCAGCATCCCGAGAGCCAGGATCAGCGAGAACAGGACGACCATGTTCATCGTGAAGCCGAGGATCTGCATCACGCTGAACGACAGGAACATCGACAACGGGATCGCGACGCCCACGAAAGAGGCGTTGCGTACGCCGAGCGCGAACAGCAGGACGGCCACGACCAGGATGAGGCCGGAGATGATGTTGTTCTCCAGGTTGCTGACCATGCTGCGGACGTACTTCGCCTGGTCCGAGGTGATGCTCACGTGCGTCGTCGGGGGAAACTCCGGTTCCATCTCCGCGATGACGGCGCGCACCGCGTCCGACGTCTCGATGATGTTCTGGCCGGTGCGCTTGCTCACGTTCAGGGTGACCACCGGGTTTCCGTTCAGGCGCGCGAAGCTCTCGCGCTCCTTGAAACCGAAGTCCACCGTCGCGACGTCCCGGACGTAGATCGGGCGGTCGCCGGGGGCGTCGATCACGATGTCTTCGAGAGGAAGCGCCTCCTCGTACTCGCCCGGGACCCGGACGAGGTACTTCAGGTCGCCCACGTCGATCGTTCCGCCCGGCACCGTCACGTTCTCGAACGCGATCGCCTCGATCACGTCGGTGAAGGATATCCCGTAGAACTTCAGCTTCCCGAGGTCCACATCCACCTTGACCTCGCGCTCCAGCCCTCCGGTGAGCTGGACGCTGAGCACGGTCGGGATCTGCTCGATCCTGTCCTGAATGTCCTCGGCCAGCTCCTTGAGCCGCACCAGGTTGTACTCGCCGGAGACATTCACCTGCATGATCGGGAACTCGGAGAAGTTGAATTCCACGATCGCCGGCTCTTCGGCCGCCTCCGGAAGCTCGGGCTTGGCGATGTCCACCTTCTCCCGCACGAGCTGAAGGGCCTCCGTCATGTCCATTCCGGCTTCGAACTCGGCCGTGATGCTCGAGAAGCTCTCGACCGACTGGGACGTGAGCGTCTTGATGTCGGAGATCTTGTTCAGCTCCTCCTCGAGAGGCCGCGTGACCAGCGTCTCGATGTCCTCCGGAGCGACGCCCGAGTAGATCGTGTTGATCGCCACGAACGGGATCGTGACGTCGGGCGACGCTTCCTTGGGGATCGTGAGGTAGGAATACAGTCCGCCCATGATGATCAGGACGATCAGCGTCAGCACGCTGACCGGATGGTCGACGGCGAAGTCGGTCAGCCAGAACGTCTTGTACCTGCCGAGGTCCGTCTTCAGGGGGTCGCGGCGCTCGAACAGCCGGTCCGCCGCGCTCCCGGCGGCGAGACGTTCCTCGTCCGTGGGCGCACCACGCCCGCGCCACAGCTTTCGGAGCCAGCTCATCGGGCTTCCTCCTCCTTCACTTCCCTCACCCGGTCGCCGGCATCCACCATCTGGTGTCCCGTCACGATCAGCCGATCCCCCGAGGTCAGCCCCTTCTCGATCACCACTTCGTTCTCGAACCTCGGTCCGAGGGTCACGACCCTCGCCTCCGCCACGGGGCCGTTCGGACCGTCGGCGACGACGAAAGCCTGATAGCCGTCCTCCGTTCGGACGACCACGTCCTGCGGCACGACGATGACGCCCTCCAGGCGCTCCGTGGCCACACGGACGTTGGCCACCATCTGCGGCTTCAGGCGACCCTCCGGGTTGTCGAGCAGGATCTCGATCCGGAACGTCCGGTTCTGCGGATCCACGGCAGCTCCGACATTATCGATCTTGCCCTCGAACACCTGCCCCGGCAGCACGTCGAAGCTGAGAACCGCTGCTCCGCCCTTCGCGATCCACGGTCCGAAGCGCTCCGGTACGCCCCCGACCACCTTGAGGCGGTCCGGCGTGAGGACCCTGACCACCGGCGTGCCGGGAGCCACGATCTCGCCCACGTCCACGAACCGGTCCTCCAGAACGCCGGTGATCGGCGACGCGATCGTGTGTCTCGCAAGCCGTGCCTCGAGGAAGTCCAGCCGGGCATCCGCGGACTCCGATTCGTACCGGGTCTGGAGGAACGTGATCTCGCTGCCGATTCCCTCGTCCTCCCACAGCTGGCGCTGTCTCTCGAAGCGCTCGCGGGCCAGCGCGGCGTTCGCCTGCGCCTCGTTCACCTGCGCGATGAGGGTCCTGTCGTCTATCTTCAGCAGGGCCTGGCCCGCGCGCACTCGCGAGCCCTTGTCCACCATCACCCGCTCGATCACGCCGCTCTCCTGCGAGCTCACCACCACGTCCTCGTACGCCTCGACGTTGCCGGTGAGGCGCACGTATGAGGTGAAGTCGGTCGGCTCGACCGTCCGCGCCACCACGTTGACGACCTTCACGTACGCGGCCCCGCCGGCGGGCTCGGCCTCGTTTCCCGTGGCCTCGGGCGACCCGCAAGCGGCGAGGGCGCCAGCCGCCAGCAGAGAGGCGCCTCCCAGGAAGGCACGCGCCCGGTCCATTCCCATCGCTCGACTCGTCCTCATCGGTTTCCTTCCCTGTCATCACTGGGTATAGCGCCGCCGTCGGCAACCGGATCGACCCGGTCCTCGGGCTTGATGTCTCCCTCGATCATCGACTCCACGATCGGATCCACCACCGGAACCACGCCCAGGGCGAGATCGATCTGCACCTGCGCCACCAGGTAGTCGTAGACGGCGAGAGCGTAGTTCTGCTCCGCCTGCCTGAGGGCGAGCTCGGCCTCCGTCACCTCGATGCGCGGTTGAGTTCCGGCGAGATACTCCGTTCGAGCGATGTCGAATCCCCGCTGCGCTTCGCTCACCGCCTGTCGCTGCGCTTCCGCTCGCGACCTCGACTCGGTGAGCTGTGCGAGGACGGTCTCGATCTCGTTCGCCGCTCGCTGGCGGAGGTCCGCGATTCGCTCCTCGGCCTGCCGGACCCCGATCTTTCTCTGCTCGACCCGATTCCACCGACGGCCGCCCGAGAAGATCGGCACGTCGAGCTGCACCCCCACCGCCGACGTGGTGAATCTCTGGTCCGGATTCTCGCCGAAGAAGTTCAGCGCCCCGTTCTCCTGTGCCTGGAGTCCCCAGTTCAGGAACCCCGACAGGCGGGGGAAGAGCTGGGTGCGCTCGTACTTGACCCGCGCCTCCTCCAGGTCCCGCTGGAGCTGCGCCTGAACGAGATCCGTCCGGTTGGCGAACGCCACGGTCTCCAGCTGCTCGGGGGTCGAGTGCGCCGCCTCGGGAACGCCAGTGAAGGACAACAGGGCCCGGTTGTCTTCCGTGTTCTCGGCGCCTTCGGAAAGGGCGATCTGGTGCAGTTCGCCGAACGCGGCCGCGCTCTCGCCGTCCCCGATGCCCATCTCGATCGCCAGCAGGCGGCGGGCCTCGTCCACCTGGTTCTCCGCCCGCCGCAGGTTCGGCTCGATGTTCGCCATCTGGACTTCCAGGCGGAGGACGTCGTAGTCGCCCGCCAGACCGGCGCGGTTGAGGGCTCGCGTTTCCTCGAGCGTCTGGCGCACCCGGTCGATGCTGTTCTGAGTGACCCGGACGGCCTCCTGGGCGAGCAGGACGTTCAGATAGGCGATCCGGGTGGACGTGGCGATCGCCTGCGCCGTTCCTCGCAGGCTCTCTTCCGCCAGGTTCCTGAACGCGCCGGCCGTGCTCACGCCGACGAACACGCCGGCGTCGAACAGCGGCTGGTTGAGGCTCAGCCCTGCGTTCCACTGGTTCTGCGCTCCGAAGGTCACCGCGATCAGGTCGTTCGGATCGGCGTCAGGGTCGATGAAGATCTTCGGGAGAAAAGCCGAAGGAAGCTCCAGGTTGCGCTGGAGCGACGCGAATCCGTCGATGTCCGGGAACAGGCTGCCGTACGCCTCCGAGACCTGCTTCCTGGCCAGCTCCAGGTCGTACTGCGAGACCGCGACCTGCCGGTTGTTCCGCAGTGCGATGGCCACCGCCCGCTCCAGCGTGTAGGGCCGGACCGTTCCCTGGTCGTCCGGGACCGTCTCCTCGCCGGCGGACGAACCGCTCCCGGACGGCAGCGACTCTCCCAGCCCGACCTGCGCCGAGAGGCCGCTCCCCGCCCTGAGCACCGGAGATTCCGTGGCGTCTTCCTGGTTTCCGACCCCCTGCCCTCTGGCCGGGACGACCACGCCGAGCAGCAGGACCGTCGCGATGACCATTCGGCCCGTCAGGGCTCTCTCGATCCACTCAGCCATTCCGCCCCCCTTGCGGCTCCGCCCGCGGCGCGAGTCCCTCGCGCACCATCTCCCGGAATCTCTCAAACAGGCCTATGGTAAGCTCCTTCTCGTCGAGTCCCTCGCAGCAGCCTGTCTCGGCGAGCAGGTCCTGCGGTTCGCAGGCCATGAAGATCGTGACCAGCCCGTGCACGAGGGACCACAGAAACAGGACCACGAAATCAGGCTCCGCGCGTCGCATGTTGCCGGCCTCCATCGCCTCGACAACGCACTCCCGAAGGACCCGGTAGCCGCCCTGGCCCGGCACGTCCTCCATGTGCCGGGGGGCCGGCGTCTGGATCGCGAAGATGATCTTGAAGTACTCCCGATTTTCGAGCGCGAACCGGATGTAGGCCTCGCCGAGCGCCGACACCCGCTCCATCGAGCCGGCGGGCAAGTCCTCGATCGCGGTCCGCATGTAGGCCTCCGAGCGCTGAAAGCCGTGCGCCACCACGCGGTCCACCAGGTCTTCCTTGCCCTGGAACCAGTGGTAGATGGCGGTGGCGCTCAGGCCGACCCGGGCCGCCACGGCCCGCATCGAGAGGGCATCGAGGCCTCCCTCGGCCAGCAGGTCCCTGGCGGCGTCCAGGATCGCCGCCTCGGTCTCCCGCGAGCGGACTTTGTCTTCCACGTGAATGTCGGTCATAGGTCACCCTTAACGGCGTTAAGTTAACACTGTTACATTAACGCTGTTAACCGCGCCGTCAAGGGTCACCTGCAGAATGAACCGTAACGGGATCGTAACGGCGGTCAGTCAGGCCGCACGTCGAGCCGGCAGCGGATGGAGTAGCGGCCCTCGGTACCCTCCCCCGACACTTCGTACTCGCCGGGCGCCGACAGGGCCGTGGATCCCCGGAACAGCGGCTGGTCGCCTCCGGCGAGCCGGGCGACGAGACTGGACTCGAGGTCGCTGGCGGCCGTCCCGAGGGAGTCGGACGCGACCCACGCCTTCTCGGGAATCGATGCCCGGGCACGTCCGATCAGCGCGGCGACGACGTCGCCGAGCGCCCGGCGCATGCGGTCCCAACCGTCCGACCGATTTACGTCCAGCACCTTGAACTGGACCGAGTGCACCGAGTCGCCCCGGACGAGCAGCACGAGACGGTCCCAGTCGTCGACACGCGACATGTCGAGTGAAGCGCTCTTCCCTTTCTCGGGCCCGCGAACGAACTCCGGGGCGGAGCTGCGTTCGGGATCGCACTCCCAGAACCGATCGAGGTCCGGCAGAACGGAGTGCTCGGTGTCGTGCTCGCCGCGTCCGTTCACGTACCGCACGTCCGCCACGAAGCGGAAGTTGGCCTTGCGACGCGGGAGTTTGCGGGGAAAATCGAATCCGGTGAGAACGAGCTCGAACGTCTGCGGCATGGCGCCTCCTCTCCGTGAACGACGGGCGTTCACGATGATCCGAGGGGCGCAGTCCCGTGATTGTGCTCCGGCCCTGAGACCGGCTCGACCCCTTCAGTCTAGCCCGGTCCTCCGCCGCCGCTCAAGTCCCGGTCGGCTCGGTCTCTTCCAGGGCCCGCTCCAGTCGGCGCTGCAGATCGAGGAAGGCTCGATCCCAGTCGCTCGCCTCTCCGTGTCGCACGACCGTCTCCTCCTTCTCCCCCCAGGAGAGCACGACTCCCACGGACTTGCCGGTCTCCCGTTCCTCGAGCACGAACTTGGCCAGCTGCAGGCCGGAGGCGCGGCTCGACAGGTCGGCCGCCAGCGACTCGACCCGTGCGCCGAGGTCTTCCGTGAGTTCCGCGCCGCGAATCGAAACGTGTGTCTGCATCTGTTCTCCCTGTTGTCGCCGGCGGCTCCCGCCGCCGGCAGCGCTCAATCCTCCCGGGCCATGTGGCTATTTACGGCCGCCGGTGCCATGATGTAAAGACGATCCAGCCGGGAGGCCGCAGATGACCGCGAGACCATTGCAGAAATTGGTTGAGCTAGATTTAGATAAACCTATCTGGGATAGATTTTTCTGGGTATCGCCACTTGCCGTGATCGGCACGCTCGAGGAAGACGGCTCGCCCAACCTGGCGCCCAAGCACATGGTCACGCCGATGGGGTGGCAGAACTACTTCGGGTTCGTCTGCACGCCGCGTCACTCGACGTATCGTAACATCGACCGGGACGGCGTGTTCACCGTCTCGATGCCGCGTCCGGACCAGGTGGTGCTCGCCAGCCTGTGCGCGGCGCCGCGGTGCGACGACAGCGCCAAGCCCGTCCTAGCCGCCCTGCCGACCCGTCCCGCGAAGCGGGTGAAGGGAGTCCACCTCGCCCAATCGTATCTGTTCCTCGAGTGCGAGCTGGAGCGCGCGGTCGACGGATTCGGAGAGAACAGCCTGGTGGTGGGCCGTATCGTACAGGCCGGGGTGGCCCCCGATTCCCTGCGAACGCTGGAACGGGACGGCCAGGACCTGATCCGTGCGGCCCCGCTGCTCGCCTACCTGCCGCCGTGCCGGTTCACGGCCATCGAGCAGACCTTTTCCTTCCCCCTTCCCGACGGCTTCGAGCGCTGAGTCCGTGAGCGCGGAAGCCGGACACCGGATCCTCGAGCATCTGCGGTCGCGCGAGCGGGAGATGGTCGGCCTCCTGCGACGTCTGGTCCAGGCGGAGTCCCCGTCGCTCGATCCCCGGAGCCAGGCGGGAC
>CANPVW010000225.1 GCA_947581745.1 Candidatus Benthicola azotiphorus | reverse complement strand
CGACGGGGTGCTCACGAAGATCTACCCCGACCTGTGGCTCAACGCTTCGCGTCCGGTGGCGTTCGAGCCGGTATTTCTGGAGGCCCGGCGGCGCCGTCTGCCGGCCGCGAACAACCTCAGATCCCTGTACATGACGGGCGGCAAGGCGCGAGCGGCGGTCGAAGAGTTCAGCGGGCCGGACGTGTCTCCCGCGGACCGGATCTGGAAGGCGGTCTCGATCGACGGGTGGGTGCGCCCGGCGCCCCGCGAGCAGCTGGAGAAGGAGTTCGTGCCGGGCGCGTGCGGCCCGCCGGCCGAGGGCCCGACCCATTGCCTGATCGGGCTCGGCATGGGGCTCACGGACCTGGGGAAGACGGACGCGCTCGCAGCCATGTTGTCGGACCTGCGAGACGCCGCCGCGGCGGCGCGGGACGCAGGAGATGAGGACAGGGCCGAGAACCGCCAGCAGATCGTCGATGCCCTCGACGCGTACGGACGCGCACGAACCGGTGACGATTCCGACCGTGCGGCGGCGATCGCGGATCTGCGGGACCTGCAGGGAAAAGGCTCCGTCGCCGACCCCTGGATGCGCTGGTGGCTCGGGGAGCTGCTCCTCGAAGACGGTCAACTGCGGGACGCCGCCGTCTACTTCGAGGCGACCCGACGCGGGTACCTCAACTCCCTCGCCAACTTCCGGCTCGGCGGGATCTACACGGAGCTCGGCGAGCGGGAGAAGGCGCGCGCCGCCTATATCCGCTTCCTGCAGGCGTGGGAAGAGGCGGATCCCGACCTCCCGCAGCTCGAGACAGCCCGCACCGCGCTGGAGGATCTGCTGGCCGGCTGAAGGTCGCCGCCAGCCCTGAGGACCCTAGTAGCGCACGCCCTCCCACAGCCGCACGTCCCGCACCAGCACCTCCGTGCCGACCGCGGCCCCGGTGATCTCGATCCGGAACCGGTCGTCCGGGTTCGCCACCACCCGCAGCCGCGACTCTCCCTCGAGCGCGTGCTCGAGGTACAGCTGCAGAATGCCGTCCGGTCGCAGTTGCAGCGCGACGTTGACCCACGCGTCGGTCGGCAGCAACCCGGGCACGAAAACGGACTGTGGCTCCCCGGAGGTCGAGCCGATGTGGATCTCCGTCGGGTCGAAGCGAAGCTCCTCGCTCGCGGGATAGGACAGGCCAAACGTCACGCGGCGACTCCAGCCCGCCGGATAGGCCGCCTCCTCCCCCGGGATCGGGTCGGCGCTGACCAGGCTGACGATCAGCCGCTGGTGGTGGTCCACGGTCGGGTTCAGGCGGAAGGCGAATTCGAGCGTCGCTCCGCCCGTGACGTCGAACGCCTGTCTCGAGACGACGCCGTCCTTGAAGATACCGTCTCCCTCGAGGCTGAGAGCGGGGCCGTCCTCGAGGCGCACGACGCTCGGCGTCGGTTGCCCGACCGGCATCCAGACGGTCGAGTCGAGAGTCTGGAATCGTTCCTGGAACAGAAGTGTCGCCGGCTGCGCCTCCGGCACGACGATCTCCGCGCTATCGGCCAGCCAGCCATCGAGCGAAGCGCGGATCCACGCCCGGCCCGGGAAATTCGCCGAGATGCGGCCGTCCGAGGATACCGATGCGACTGCCGGATCGGACGAGCTCCAGGTGACCTCGCCCGGGGTCCCGGTGCTGTCAGACAGGACCACCTCGTGGTCCAGGGTGCGCGAGGTCCCCCAGGCGAGCGTCGCGCGATGGGTGTCGAGCGCGACGCGGACCGGCACGGGAATTCCCCCGTCGGGGATCCAGTCGAGAAAGTGCAGGTTCCCAAGGGAAGGAAGCACGTCAAGCCGACCGGAGGTCAACTCTCTGAGCACGGTCGCCCTCCTCCCGTCCACCGCCCGGTCGTAGATCAGTGCGGAACCGTCCGGGGAGCACGCGACGTTGGGGAACAGTGCGTCAGCGTCGGCTATGACGTCGGTCCTCCGTTCCCCCACGTCGAGGACGAGCAGCGCCCGCTGATCTCCCATGCGCACGATGCTGACCAGGGTGTCGGTCGCTCCGCACCATGCCGGCCGGCTGGCCCGGTCGACGGCGATCTCGGCGACCCTCGTGCCGTCGGGCGTCAGGACGAGGAGCGTGTCCACCTCGCCGATGACTGAGGTCGAGATGTAGTGGCCACCCTGCGACCACACCGGGTCCGTGATCGTGCCATCGTAGGCCAGAATCCGGCGCGCCTCCGATCCGTCCGTCCGCGCGACGAACAGGTCCGTCCAGTACTCCTCGGCTTCCGGGTTCTGCGCCTTGTACGTGATGTACCGTCCGTCCGGGGAGGCCCACGGCAGGTTCACGTCTCCGTCCATGCGGATCAGCTCCCGCCGTGTGCCGTCGTTCCGCACCTCGATCACGCCGGGCGGGGCGCCCGGCCGATAGCTGCGGGCGTACCACACGGTGTCGCCGCTCGCCAGTCGGAACGGACCCGAGCGCTCCGTGTCTGACGGGTGCCAGAAACGGGTGGGCCGAGCACGCCATTCCGACGGCGGGCCGATCCGCGGATCGATCTCGTATACCGTGGAGTCGCTCGCGTAGAGGAGGATCAGGCCGCCTCCGTACGGGGCCGCCTCCGCCGCTCGGCGCCCGAGCCGTCCGTTCAACAGGAAAGCCGCTGAGAGCAGCACGCCGATCACGACGGCCGCGCCCACCAGCCGGGCGGGCCACCGTCGTCCCGCCGCTTCGCTTCCCCCGACCGGGAAGTCCTCGAGCACCGCCCGCAGCAGCCGGTCGTGCGGGAACGAGACGATCTCCGGGTCGGACCACTGCACGATCCCGGCGGCCAGCAGTTCTCCGGCCGCCCTCGCCAGCTCCCCCTCCGAGAGGTCGGATCGCTCGCGCACCGCTGCCAGCCGCGCCTTTCCTCCCATCTGCGCCAGGTGCGCGACGAACGCTACCGACGGATCGGACAGCGCCCCGAGACGCCGATGCAGGAGCTCGCGCACGCTCTTCGGGAGGGGCAGGGGATCGGGGAGGCGATCGGTGGCGAGTCGGAGACCGTCCTCGCCCGCCACCAGGACCCCTTCGTCGACCAGGGCCCGCAGCAGCTCGGTCAGGTACAGTGGGTTGCCGGCCGCGGCGGCGGTCAGCTGCTCGCGGAACTCCGTGCCGTCGTCGTCCGGGACCGCCACCATGATCGCGATCATCTCTCGCACGTCCCCGTCCGAGAGAGCGCCGAGCGGAACCCGGAGCGCGCCGTCCGCCCGCTCGAGCGCGTCCGCGAAATCGCGGCCCGCCCCGTCGGTCTCTTCGTCCTGCAGACAGACGACCAGCATGCAGTGGGCCGCGTCCAGCGACCTGGCGAGCCGGCTGAGGACGGCCCGGGAGGCCGCATCGATCCACTGGGCCTCGTCGATCACGACGAGGAGCGGCTGCCGGGCGGCGACACTCGACACGAGTGCCGCCAGCGACCCGACCACGGCCGCGGACTCGAACGTCCCGGCCCGGGCACTCGCGTCGAACGGGATGGCGGGAGACAGTCGGCGCAGCTCGCGGGCCAGCTCGGCGACGCTGCCCCACTGGAGAGAGCGCTCGGCCCGTTCGCCCGTGATCCGGACGACGGCCGCTCCCTGTCCGCGCGCGAAGTCCGCCAGCTCCTCGGTGAGCCGGGTCTTCCCGACGCCGGCCCTCCCGGTGATCACCGCGACCGCCGGCGACGTTCCCATCGCTCGCCGCCACGCTTCGAGCAGGATCGACATCTCGCGGGTCCGGCCGACGAGCTCGGTGCGAAGCAGGGCGGTTTCTGTCGACGGGGCGCGTTCGGCTCCACCGTTCGCTTCCGGGTCCTGCCTCCGGAGGCGCCGTTCGAGCCGCGTCGCCATGCGCTCTACGGACTCGGTCCCGGGTCCCAGCATCTCGCGGGCCCGCCCGATCGCCGTCGCCGCCTTCGACAGCTGACCGGTCTCCAGGAACAACTCGACGAGATCCGCGTGCACGGCCTCCCGGTACGGGTCGATCGCGATCGCCTTCTCCAGCCGCCCGATCGCGCCCTCCGCGTCGTGCCGCTGCCGGAGAACCCGGGCGTCGGCGGCGAGCAGGTGCACGAGCCCGGTCTCGAGGGCCATCTCCCTCGTCTCGACCCAGCGGGTCCACTCCGGCGCGTCGGGAAGCGCGAACTCCTGCATGAACCGGCCGCGCCACAGCGCTTCGGCGGCCTCGACGTCGCCTTCCTCCACCGCGAGCCGCAGCGCTTCGACGTCCGTCTGGAGCGCACCGCGCCGCAGCTTCACCGGATCGTCGGACTCGAACAGGTCGGCCTCCGTCGCCCGGCGGAGGATGGACAGCGTCTGGCGCACCGACTGGCGGGCGTTACGCGGCTCGGAGGACGGCCAGAACAGGCGCGCCAGCTCCTTGCGGGTCGGAGGGGTGTCGGTGAGGGCGAGGAAGACGAGTACCGCGAACGGCTTGCCGAGCGCCAGGTCGGCGGGCGAGCCGTCCGGCCCGATCAGGCGAGGGGGCCCCAGCACGTCGAGTCGGTACATGGGTTCGAGCCGCACGGACGGGCTGCGACCCCCGCGAGCGGGGATGCGGCGAGCCTCGTTCAGGTGTCACGGCGCGAAGAGGGCGGGGCCTGCCACTTCGCGAGTTTCTGGCTGTTCCGAAGGATAGCCCTGACGGGGGCGCGGTTCAACCGGCCGGGTCCGAGCGCCACCCGCTGCGTCCGGCTGCGCCCCCGCTTCCTGACGGCTCGTGCGGCACCCTGCACGGAAAGTGGGGAAGTGGGTATTTGCGTGCAGGGTCTCCGCAACCCATACACTTCCGTCCGGCAACCTGTGGCAGACCGTCTACAGATTGCGGATGCTGCCCGATTCGCTTGGAGGAGGACTCCGCCGCCTACTTGAAGATCCCGATCGCCTTCAGGAGGAAGATCAGCACCATGGCGCCGGCGATGGCCACGATCCAGGCGGCGATCGGTCCCGCGGCGAGGAGTCCCAGCATTCCCGCGAGCCAGAAGCCGACGCTCGCGCCGACGATTCCGACGACGATGTTGGCGAGGAGCCCCATCTGCGCGTCGGTCTTCATGAGCTTGCTGGCGACCCAACCGACGATGCCGCCGATGACGATGGTGACGATCCAGTTCATTCGTGCCTCCCTGCGACGGGTGACGGGGCCACTCGCCGATCTGTACGAGGAGAAGGGGTGAGGTCCGTTCTCAAAATACGCGAGTGGAACCGGCGCGGCCATTCAACGCGCGCCACACCTCGAAGGTCGGAATCAAGCGGGCCGCAGAGACCGCGTCACGGGGCGCAGCCGATCGCCCTACTCCTCCCGCAGCACCCGCATCGGCTCGATCCGGCTCGCCCTCCGGGCCGGTACGAGCACCCCGAGGATCGCGGCGCCCGACAGGACGGCGGCGACGATCAGATAGGTTCGGGGGTCGAGCGCCTTGACGCCGTACAGGAGTCCCGCCTGGAACCGGGTTAGGGCGGCCGCGGCGGCCAGTCCGAGTCCCACGCCGAGTGCGATGAGGAGTCCTCCCTGGCCGAGGAAATGGCGGATGATGCGGATCGAGTCGGCGCCCAGCGCCAG
>CANPVW010000224.1 GCA_947581745.1 Candidatus Benthicola azotiphorus | reverse complement strand
CGGAACCATCCGTCGCCGGTCTCCCCGGACAGGCGGAAGCCACCGTTCGCGACCGTCAGGACGCTCTCGCCCTCCTCGCTCAGACCGGTCCGGCCCGCGAAGGCCTCCACCTGGACATGGTCGCCCAGGTTCCCCCGGCCGCGCAGAAACAGCTCCGATCGGTTGAACGTCTCCTCGCTGTAGACCGACCGCTCCACTTTCTCGCTCACCCAGTGAAGCTCCACCCCGGCATCTCCACCCCCGGGGAGCCACTCCACGCGGCCCCAGAAGTTGAAATCGCTGGAGGGGTTGTCTCCCCCGGCATCGAGCAGGTCGATAGCCGTTCCGAGGTTGAAGCTCCTGCCCAAACCGTTGCTGAACAGAAGGCGCAGCCGGCTGAGGCCCGGGTCTCCCGTCCCCCCCGTAATGCGCGAGTAGGCGGATCGCTTCTCTCGCCTCAGGGTCGTGACCTCCGCTATCCATCCGTCGGCCCGACGGCGGACGCGCACGCTCTCCACTCCCGCCAGAGCGACACGCGTGAGGTCGACCTGACCGGCATCCAGCGTGGTGAGCTCGCGTCCGTCCATGGAGACCGACAGGAAGCCGGGACCGAGCGCCCCCTGTATCGCGTAGTGCGGTCCGCCGAACCAGGTGGTGCGAAGGGTCGTGAATCCGGGGACCAGCTCCGAGAGCAGGTCTTCGAGGGTCATCGCGTTGGAGCGGAGGATCTCGTCCCGGTTCCATTCGTATGTCGACCAGGACCAGCCTTCGGCGGGCGGCCTCATCTCGGCCGCGATCTGCTGAAACCTCTGGTCTGCCGCGGAATCGGCCAGGGTGCCGGTCAGCTCGCCTTCCAGCTTCCCGATGAGCGTGTCCGCCGGCGCTTCGCGCGCCGGCCCCTCCTGCTCCTGGGCCCGCACGCCAGGCGCTGAACATACGTACAGCGTTAAGAGGAGCCCCACTATCGGGGGCGTGCGTGACCCGATTCTTTCCTCCGCGCGTCGCTTCGCCGCGCGGGACCGGCGCGTCGGCCGATCCCGGGGCCCCGCGAGCTCAGCCAGCTCGCATGTTCTCGATGATCCGGTCCCCAAACTGGGACGTCTTGGCCAGAGTGGCCCCGTCCATCTGGCGCTCGAGATCGTAGGTCACGTACTTCTGGCCTACCGTCCGCTCGATCCCGTCGAGGAGAGCCGTAGCCGCCTCATCCCATCCCATGTACTCGAACATCATGACGCCGGACAGGATGAGCGAGGTCGGGTTCACCTTGTCCAGTCCGGCATACTTCGGCGCCGTCCCATGAGTCGCCTCGAACAGGGCCACGCCATCGCCGATGTTGGCACCGGGCGCCATGCCCAGTCCACCGACCTGGGCGGCGCACGCGTCTGACATGTAATCGCCGTTCAGGTTTGGAAGCGCGACGTAGTCGTACTCCGCCGGGCGCAGCAGGATCTGCTGGAACATGGCGTCGGCAATGCGGTCCTTGACGACGACCTTGCCCTCGGGCTGCTTGCCGTCGTGCGCGCTCCACAGCTCCGTCTCAGTGATCGTCTGGTCCCCGAACTCCTCCCGCGCCACCTCGTACCCCCATTCACGGAAGGCGCCCTCCGTGAACTTCATGATGTTCCCCTTGTGAACCAGCGTCACCGACTTGCGCCCGTGCTTGATCGCGTCGCGGATGCACATGCGCACCAGGCGCTTGGTCGCGAACTCGGAGATCGGCTTCACCCCGATGCCGCTGTTCTCTCGGATCGAGCACCCCATCTCGTCATTGAGGAAACTGCGCACCCGCTCGCATTCGCCGCTTCCCGCCTCCCATTCGATTCCGGAGTACACGTCCTCCGTGTTCTCCCGGTAGATCACCAGGTCCAGCTTCTCGGGGGACTTCACGGGTGACGGAGTGCCCGCGATCCAGCGATTCGGCCGAACGCACGCATACAGGTCCAGTTTCTGGCGCATCGTCACGTTGAGGGACCGGATCCCACCCCCCACGGGAGTCGTCAGGGGACCCTTGATCGCGACAGAGAACTCCCTGATGGCCTGCAGGGTCTCTTCAGGCAGCCACTCGCCCGACATCTCCTTTGCCTTCTCACCGGCGTAGACCTCCATCCAGCTGATCTTGCGGTCGCTGCCATACGCCGCCCGGACGGCACCATCGAACACTCGAACGGCGGCACCCCAGATGTCCGGGCCCATGCCGTCGCCCTCGATGAACGGCACGATCGGGTGGGCGGGCACGTCGGGCCCGCTCGGGGTCACACTGATGGGATCACCGGCGGGCACTTTGGCAAAGCGATATTCGGAAGACATTCTCTCAGCTCCGTAACGATCGATGTGATTCAGCGTCGGTCGATGGGTACCCACGGCCGGTCCAACTCGCCCGTGTACTCCGCTCGCGGTCGAATGAGCCTGTTGTGCATATGCTGTTCCATCACGTGCGCCGCCCATCCGGCCGTGCGACCCATCGCGAACAGCGGGGTGAACAGGTCCACGGGCAGGTCCAGCGCGTGGTAGACGGTGGCGCAGTAGAAGTCCACGTTGCAGTGAAGTCCCTTCCTCTCGAGCATGAGGCGCTCGACAGCCCGGGAGAGCTCGAACCACCGTGTGTCCGCCGACTCCACGCTCAGCTCTTCGGCCAGGCGCCGCAAATGCGTCGCACGCGGATCCTCGGTGCGATACACGCGGTGGCCGAATCCCATGATCTTCCGCTTCTCGGCAAGGGCCTTATCCACGTAAGACGCTGCGGCTTCAGTGGATCCGATGTCGAGCAACATCTCCATGGCCTTCTCGTTCGCTCCGCCGTGGAGCGGACCCTTGAGCGCCGATACGGCCGCCGTGACGGCCGAGTGGATGTCGGCAAGCGTCGATGCGACCACGCGTGCGGTGAAGGTGGACGCGTTGAGACCGTGCTCCAGGTAGAGCAGGAGGGATGTATCGAGGGCCCGGGCGGCCGTGGGACCGGGTGCCTGTCCGGTCCGCATGAAGAGGAAGTTGGCGGCGTGACCGAGCTCCGGATCCGGTGCGACCGGCTCCAGGCCACGCCGGATGCGGTCGAACGATGCGATCACCGTAGGCAGCTGAGCGACCAGGCGGCCGGCCTTCCTGAGATCCGCTTCGTGGGAAATGTCTTCCGCTTCGGGGTCTACCTGTCCCAGTACGGAGACTGCCGTGCGCAGCGCCGCCATCGGAGTCGACGCATCGGGAAGCCGACCGAGAACCTCGAGCACGGCCGCCGGGAGCTCCCGCTGACCCGCCAGCGTCCCCTCGAACACCGCCAGCTCCATCGCCGATGGAAGCGCGTCGTACCAGAGAAGGTAGACGGCTTCGAGGTAACCGGCATGCCGAGCCAGAGCATGGATGTCGTACCCGCGGTAAGACAGCCTGCCTTCGGCACCGTCGATGAAGCTCAGGGCCGATTCGGCGGCCACGATCCCTGCGAGTCCGCGGTTAGCGTTCGGGTCGCTCATTTCACACCTCAGCAGCGACGGCTCGGGAGTGTCTACGAAAAAGGGGCGCAACTCCCGAAACAACCGGTGTCACGCCCCCTGGCTCGAATTGTCTCGAGCTCCAGTCCGCTCTATCGGATCGCCGGATCCGGCTCTGCGACGCTGAACCGCGTCTTCAGATCCTCCACGCTCAGGCCCTCGAAGGAGCCGGCCGGAAGCCTGATCCGCCGCTGCGGCTGCGCCGGATCAGAGAAGCACACGAAGATGACCGACTCGTTGTCGTCCTTCGGTCCGGTCTTCTCGGGATCGGGCCAGAAGACGTCCCGCGATGCGAGCCACGCCTTCCACCGTCTGCCGCTGTCGTCCCGGAAGTGCTTTGTCATGCAAACCTCGAAGTTGGGTCAAAACGAGAACTGCAGGGCCCACAAATATACCATCCAGACCCGGTTATGTCCACCGGTCCCGGTGTTGATAGAATCGACGTGAGGTAATCCGTTCAACTTATGTGTCAGATTCAGCTTGCGGGCTGTCATTGTCCCCCTGCCTGCCGGCTTTGTGCGGGCCGCGCTTCCGCGGGCGGGGCCGAGGGTCTAGACTCCGAGTGACTCCGCGCCCCACACGACCACCACCCAGGCGGGAGGGACATCGCCATGATCGCCTCGAATCGTGCCCTCGCAAGCTGGATCGCGCTCGGCGTCCTGTGTTCATTCCCGACACGTCCGGCGTCCGGCCAGACGCTGGAGCGACCACTGCGCCCCGTTCACACATACTCGATCGTCGCCCGCGACGCGGAGACCGGGGAGCTCGGCGTGGCGGTCCAGTCACATTGGTTCTCCGTCGGATCGTCGGTCGCCTGGGCAAAGAGCGGCGTGGGCGCGATCGCCACGCAGTCGTTCATCGACCCGTCCTACGGCGCGAACGGGCTCGTGCTGATGGAATCCGGAAGCACTGCCGCGCAGGCGCTCGCCGGGCTGCTGGCGGCGGACGCCCACCCAGAGGTCCGGCAGGTCGGGATGGTCGACGCGGCCGGGGGCACCGCCGTTCACACCGGGAGCCTTGCGATCGAAGAAGCATGCGACCACGAGGGTGACGGATTCACCGTCCAGGCCAACTTGATGCACTACGACA
>CANPVW010000223.1 GCA_947581745.1 Candidatus Benthicola azotiphorus | reverse complement strand
CCTGGCGGAACGTCTCACGAACGTGGTCACGCGGGTGGAGCAGGGCCAGCATGGTCGCACCCCACAGGATCCCGGCTCGGCCGATGTGTCGGGTGACGCTGAGACCAGCGCGTCCGATGCTCCGGAGCCACACGACCGGCGCCCGGTCATCGCCGGGCGGGCCGGCGCCCGCTGCAAGATTGGACTCCCGGACCAAGGGTCGCGCTGCCTTTCGAGCGATCGCCGCAAGGGCGGGTTCGGCTAGAAGTGTCGGGTCGGGTCGCCGACCAGCGAAGCCGGCGATCCGTCCGGCAAGCTACCACGATACCACACCGCAACCAAGGCGACGGCCGCCGCGGGTCGTCAGCCGCGGGGTGGGGTGGTGTCGCGCACCGGAGTCCTGCTCCCCGGGGGGCGCTCCGACGGAGCCTTGCGCGCCCGCTCCAGGAGGTTCCGAGCCCTCAACGAGTCCGGCAACACGCTCCGGGAAGCCGGACCGCCCACCCCCTGCCCGGTGTCGCTGCGATCGGCTCCGGCCCGCGCCTCGCTGCCCAGTTTGCCACGCGATTCCGACCGCGCCTCGGTTCCGGTTCGGAGGTTGGCGATCCGCGTGGAATCGAAGTTCTGAGTAATCTGCTCCCACAGGGCCTCCATGCGCCCGGCTTCCGGCCCGGTCGCGCGCGCGAAGTCCAGGATCTCGCCCGCCGTCACTCCGTGTGCGGCCAGGATTTCGCCGCGCAGCGAGTCGGCTCTCGCCTCCTTCTCTTCCGCGGTGAGACCGGGCTCCGACTCGGCATCCAGGAGCATGAGCTGCGTCATGACCTCGACGTAGGTCTCCTCTGACACCGCGAGATCGTCCGTTTCCTCGGAACGGCTGCATCCCCCGGCCAGGAAGACGAGCGCGAGCCCGCCCGCCACGCTCCAATCAACAGCTCTCGACCTTCTCATGCCCACAATCTTCCATTCGGGGCCCGGCAGGGCCAGATGGGGTCGTTCCAGCACAGGATCCGATTGATGCGGCTCGATCCCACCGCTAGCTTGCGGACTCGCCGGCCGCCGTGCCGGCGGCCCGCTTCTGAATCACGCGCAACCGAGGATCAATGTTGATGCGTCCACTTCTCCGACTCGCGCTGGCAATGCTCCTGCTCCCCTCCGCGGGTGCGTCCGGGCAATCCGTCCCGTCACCGGCGGACGTCCTGGGATACGGGTTTGGAGAGCGGTTCACGGACGCGGGATCGACGGTCCGGTATGCCGAAGTGCTGGCGGCCTCATCCAATCGCGTCGACCTCGTTCGATATGGAACCACGACGGAGGGACGCCCGCTCACGTTGCTCGTACTCGGCTCCGAGGACAACCTCCGCCGGCTGGACGTTATCCTCGAGACCAACGCCCGGCTGACGGATCCGAACCTCGACGCGGAGGAGGCGTCGCGGCTCGCGGCGGCGAATCCCGGCATAGCGTGGTTCACCTACGGCGTACACGGGGACGAGGCGGCGTCGACGGAGGCCGCTCTGTGGACGGCCTGGGATCTCGCGACGGGCGGCGACGGCGCGGCTGGGGTTCTCGATTCGCTCGTCGTGGTGATCGATCCGATGGCGAATCCGGACGGCCGTGATCGTTACGTGCAATGGTACCGCGGTGTGCGAGGCTCCCGCCCGAATCCCGAAGTCACCAGCCGGGAGCATCACCCGCCGTGGCCGGGCGGTCGTTACAACCACTACCTGTTCGATCTGAATCGGGACTGGACGTGGGCGACCCAGGAGGAGACCCGCTCCCGGCTCCGCCAGTGGCAGCGCTGGAATCCGCAGGTTCACGTGGATTTTCACGAGATGGGGTACACCGACAGCTACTTCTTCTTCCCCGCCGCGGAACCACTGAACCCTGTCTATCCCGACTACACGATCCGCTGGGCGGAGTACTTCGGCCGGGCCAATGCGGCCGAATTCGACCGACGTCGGTGGCTCTACTTCACGGGCGAGACGTTCGACATGTTCTATCCGGGGTTCGGCGATACGTGGCCGAGTCTGGTGGGCGCGATAGGCATGACGTACGAGCAGGCGGGAAGCAGCGCGGCGGGTCTCGCAGTGACCCGGCCCGACGGGCAGCTGCTCACGTTGTCCGATCGGGCGCTGCATCACCGGGTCGCAGGGCTCGCGACCCTGAGAGCTGCAGCGGCTCGCAAGACGGAATTGCTCAAGGAATTCGCCGGGTTTCATCGCAGCCAGGGCACCGGGGAACCCGACATCCTCCTTGTGGTCGGACCCGATCCGGGGGTGGCGGCGGAGGTGACGGCCGCCCTGCAGGCCCAGGGCGTGCGCGTCGAGCGCGCCACGAGACCGTTCACGGTCTCCGCTCGACCCCACCCGGGTTTTGCGGAGCGCTCGGATTTCCCGGTCGGAACGCTCCGCGTGCCCGCCCGTCAATCCCGCGGAAGACTGGCGGTGACGCTCCTGCAGGCGGAGACCCCGCTGCCCGATGGCGTCGACGGTACTTACGACATCACCGCGTGGTCACTGCCCTACGCCTTTGGAGTGGAAGCGCACTCCGCGCGGGGGCTGGACAGTGGAGGATTCGAAGAGGTGCCAGTCCTCAACGCGCCCGCGGGCCCGTCTCCAGCGCAGTCAGGCTACGGATGGCTGGTCCGGCCCTCCTTTGGCGCGGCCGGCCCGCTGTACAGGTACGTCCGGGAGGGAGGCCGCGCGGTCGCCATCCCGGAGGCCTTCGAGCTGGAGGGGTCGACGTGGCCGCCCGGCACGGTGTTTCTCCCCGGTGATGCGGGCGCGGACAGCCAGCTGGTCGCGGCGGGGCTCGGGCCGCTGGCTCAACCGGTGCGGAGCGGGGCCACTTCGCGCGGTCCGGATCTCGGCACGGCCTCGTCACTCGCGTTGCGGGCGGTGCGCGTAGCCGTCCTGACCGGGCCGGGAGTGTCTCCCACCAGCGCCGGCTCGATGTGGTATCTGCTCGAACAGATGGCGGGCATTCCGTTCGACGCCCTCGACGTGACGACTCTTGGACGTGAGGACCTCGAGGGGTACGACGTGATCCTCGTTCCCTCGGGCAACCGACGACGATCGGCGCCCGCTCTCGACGAGGAGCTCAAGTCGTGGGTGGAGGCAGGAGGGACGCTGGTGGCGGTCGGTTCTGCGGCCCGCTGGGCGGCTCGAGCGCTGACGGACGTCGAGCTGCGCACCGAGGAAGAGGTCTCCGAACAGGAGCGGCGACGCCTGGGGCTGCGGACGACCCGCGAGCGTCGGTCGGATTCGTGGGACGACGCGATCACAGGCATCATTCTGCCTCTCGCCCTGGACGAGGATCATCCGCTGGCCTGGGGCGCGGGTCTGGGCAATGATGCGGGCGAGGTCTTCACGATCCACCTGCAGGACTGGACGTTCGAGCCGTCTCCCGGCTACGAGACGGTGGCGGCCTTTCCCGAGTCGGTGCAGGCGGTCAGCGGTGCGGTGAGCGACCGGAAGCTGCGGGAGATCTCCGCCTCGACGTGGCTCTCCGTGAGCCGTGTAGGTGATGGTAAAGTCATTCTATTTGCTGACGATCCATTATTTCGTCTCATGTGGCCTGCGAACTTCGTGGTGTTCACCAACGCCATATTGTACGGTCCCCTCCTGCGCTAGGCTGCACGACGCGCAGGATCGGGCACGAACGGCTATTCGGAGCAAGGCGGGACGACGATGATTCCAGCGGACAGACTCACGGTCAGGGCTGCCCAGGCCCTCCAGCAGGCGGCGGAGCTGGCCCGGAGCGGCGGCAATCCGGCCGTCGAAGACCTGCACCTCTTGTCAGCCCTGCTGGACGAGGAGGACGGGGTCGTTCAGCCGGTATTGCGCAAGGTGGGAGCGGACCCCGGGCGGATTCGCGCCGCCTGCGACGAACGGCTCCGGCGCTTGCCCCGCCAGAGCGGCGCCTCGCCGGTGGCCAGCAGGGAACTCAATCAGGTGCTGGACGAGGCCGATTCGGAAGCTCGCCGGATGGACGATCAGTACGTGTCCACCGAGCACCTGTTGATCGGACTGGCGAGCAAGCAGGCGAGCAGCACGAGGGAGATCCTGGCGCAGGCGGGCGCGAAGCAGGGAGCGTTGCGCGAGGCGCTGTCTTCCGTGCGGGGCCCGCATCGAGTCACGGATCAGGAAGCAGAGGGCAAGTACCGGGCGCTCGAGCGCTTCGGCGTCGATCTCACCGAGCGAGCGCGGAGCGGAGGGCTGGATCCGGTGATCGGACGCGACGCGGAAATCCGCCGCGTGATGCAGGTCCTGTCGCGGCGCACGAAGAACAACCCCGTGCTGATCGGCGAGCCCGGCGTCGGAAAGACGGCGATCGCCGAAGGACTGGCGCAGAGGATCGTGGCCGGTGACGTGCCGGACAGCCTGAGGGACAAGCGTCTGATACAGCTGGACGTCGCCGCAATGCTGGCGGGTGCGAAGTACCGGGGCGAGTTCGAGGAACGGCTCAAGTCGGCCCTCAAGGAGATCACGGAGGCGAAGGGCAAGTACATCATGTTCCTGGACGAGCTCCACACCATCGTTGGAGCCGGTGCCGCGGAAGGTGCGGTGGACGCGGGCAACATGTTGAAGCCGCCGCTGGCGCGTGGCGAGCTGCGCATGGTCGGGGCGACCACGCTGGACGAATATCGAAAGCACATCGAAAAGGACCCGGCGCTCGAGCGACGGTTTCAACCCGTGTTCGTCGGCGAGCCGGCCGTGGCGGAGACCATAGGAATACTGCGGGGGCTGAAGGAGAAATACGAGGTGCACCACGGCGTGCGGATTACGGATCCGGCGCTCGTGGCGGCGGCTCGGCTGTCCGACCGGTACATAGGGGATCGGTTCCTCCCCGACAAGGCGATCGACCTGATGGACGAGGCGGCGTCGCGGCTTCGGATCGAGATCGACTCGATGCCGGACGAGATCGACGTGCTGGACCGCCGGGCTACCCAACTCGAGATCGAACGCGAGGCGTTGCGCGAGGAGAAGGACGCGCGCAGCGTCGAACGGCTGGCCGCCCTGGAAGCGGAGCTGGCCGAGATCCGAGAGCGGTTGGCGGGCCTGAAGGCGAAATGGGGCCTCGAGAAGGAGGCGATCGAGCGAGTTCGAGACCTGAAGAGGCAGCTGGAGGAATCGTCCCTGCGGGCGGAGCAGGCTACGCGGACCGCTGACCTGCAGACGGCTGCGGAGATCTCGTACGGGGAGATCCCGCGGCTGAGGCAGAACCTCGCAGAGGCGGAGGCGGATCTCACTCGCATGCAGGCCGAGGGCGGCCTGCTGAAGGAGGAAGTCGGGCCGGAGGACATCGCGGAGGTGGTGGCCTCGTGGACTGGAATCCCGGTCAGCCGCATGATGGAGACGGAACAGCATCGCCTGACGCACCTGGAGGACCACCTGCACGAGCGGGTTGTCAATCAAAGCCAGGCGATAGCCGCTGTCGCGGATGCTGTGCGGAGGAGCCGCGCCGGGTTGCAGGATCCGGATCGGCCGGTGGGCAGCTTCATCTTCCTGGGACCGACCGGGGTGGGAAAGACGGAAACGGCCCGAGCCCTGGCGGAGTTCCTGTTCGACGACGACGAGGCGATGGTGCGCATCGACATGTCGGAGTACATGGAGCGTCACGCGGTCTCGAGGCTGATCGGAGCCCCGCCCGGGTACGTGGGATATGAGGAAGGGGGCCAACTGACGGAGGCGGTACGGCGTCGCCCGTATACGGTCGTGCTGTTCGACGAGATCGAGAAGGCGCACCCCGAGGTGTTCAACGCGCTGCTTCAGATCCTGGACGACGGACGGCTGACGGACGGCCAGGGCCGAACCGTCGACTTCACGAACGCGGTTCTGATCATGACCAGCAACCTCGGCAGCTCCTATATCCTGGAGCATCAGAGCGACGACTGGCAACTCGTGGAGGGCAAAGTCAGAGAAGCGCTGTTCCAGGGCTTCCGGCCGGAGTTCCTGAATCGCATCGACGAGATTCTCGTCTTTCGCCCGCTCGGTGCCGAGGAACTGGAGAGGGTCGTCGAGTTGCAGCTCGAACGGTTGGCGGACCTCGCGCGCGACCGGCAGGTGGAGCTGGTGGTGACCCCGGCCGCAAGAAAGAAGATCGCGGAGGTCGGTTACGATCCAGCGTTCGGGGCACGCCCGATCAAGAGGGCGATCCAGCACCTCGTCGCGAACCCCCTGGCTATGGCGTTCCTCGAGGGTCGATTCCATGATGGAGACCGGATCGAGGTGGATGCGGCGGACGGCGAGGAGCTGGAGCTGAGGCGTGCCGGTCAGGTCGACAGGTAGACGCCGGCGGATCGAGAGAGTGCGGCAGGCGGACCTGCCGGCACTCACGTTTCAACCCGACCGGGTGGCTGTCGGTCAACCGGAGAAGACGGAGTGATCGCTTTGACTGGGAAACTGGAGGGGCACAGGCGAAGGATCGGATTGGCGGTGGGCCTCCTCGCGGTGGCCGCCGTGGCCGCCTGTTCGACGAACTCGGCGGGTACGACCGACTCGTCCTACGGAGCGCCGAGCTCGGAACTGGCGGTGCGGGGGTTCCTTGACGCAGCCAATACGGCGGACTATTCGCGGATGTCAGACCTGTTCGGAACTGAGGATGGCCCGGCTGTGAAGCGATTCGGAGTGACCGACATCGAGCGCAGGATGATCTTCCTGTCAAGCCTCCTCAAGCACTCCAGCTACGAGCTGAACCAGGCCAACCTGGCCCAGCTGGGACCGGATCGGATCCGCTGGGAGGCACGAATGAGCGGAACGCGCAAAGGCTCCGTCGTCGTGCCCGTCATTACCGTCCCCGATGGGGCCGGTCGGTGGTACGTCGAACGCCTGAACCTGGATGCCCTGAGCGCGTCCTCAGGATCGTGACTCTCGGTGGGAGTCCGCCGGGCTTCAGCCGGGGACCTCGATCAACTCCAGCAGGACGCCGGCACAGTCCCGGGGGTGCAGAAAGGCGACTGGCCGACCGCCCGAGCCGGGTCGGACGCCGGGCGGAATGGCCTCGACCCCGGACTCCTCCAGCCGCAGGAGAGCCTCACTGAGGTCCGGGACCTGCAGGCATACGTGATGGAGTCCCGGGCCTCTCCGCGCGAGGAACCGGGCAAGGGGCGAGGTCGGCCCGGAGGGCTCGAGGAGCTCGATCCTGCCCTCTGCGAGTCCGAAGAACACGACATCGACTTCCTCGGACGGAACCGTTTCGCGGCCCGCCGGGTTTTCACCCAGCATGGCCTTGAAGACCGGGACGGCGGTGTCGAGAGAATTGACCGCGATCCCTATGTGATCGATCTTGAACATTCCGCTCTCCGAAGGCGGCGAGGCCCCTGGACGAAACCCATCGGGGCCGACGGATGCGGAAACTAGGCGCACAGCGAGAGCATTTCCACCGGAAAGAGGTAATAACGTGTCAAGTGCAGAGATGGTCACCCTCACGGACGGCAACTTCGAACAGGAAATAGAGTCCAGCGAGGGACTCGCGATCGTCGACTTCTGGGCGGAATGGTGCGGCCCGTGCCGGCTGGTCGGACCGCTGGTGGCCGAGCTCGCCACGGAGTACGCCGGCAAGGTGAAGGTCGGCAAGCTGGACGTGGACTCCAATCGACTGACGTCGCAGCGTTATGGAATCCGTTCGATTCCGAGCATCCTCTATTTCAAGGACGGCGAGCTGGTCGACGTCGTCGTCGGAGCTGTTCCGAAGTCGCACCTGGAACAGAAGATACAGCAGCACGTCTGAACCGACTCACCTGGAGACCAACGGAGGATACGCGCCCTCCCCCGGTCAGCCGGGAGGAGGGCGCTCGTCTGAATGATGAGCGGCACTCTGTTCGTCGTGGGAACTCCGATCGGCAATCTGGCCGACCTGTCCCCTCGCGCCCTGCAGACGCTGGAGCGAGCGGACGTTCTGTATGCGGAGGACACGCGTCACAGCGCGACCCTCCTGCGGCATTACGGGTTCAGAACTCCTCTCCGGTCTCTGCACGAGCACAACGAAGCGCAGCGGGTGGAAGAAGTCCTCGGACGATTGGCGGGCGGTGAGAACTGCGCCCTCATCTCGGATGCAGGCACACCGACGGTCTCGGACCCGGGTGCGCGTCTCGTCGCGGCTGCGGCCGAGGCGGGATTCCGGATCGAGCCCGTTCCCGGTCCATCCGCGGTCACCACCGCGCTGGCAGCGGCCGGACTTCCGGCCCGCCGCTTTCTGTTCATCGGCTTCGCTCCTCGCAAGGGACGGGAACGGGACGAGTGGCTCCAGCAGGTCGTTCGGTCCCCCGACACCGTGGTGGCGTTCGAGGCACCCGGCAGGCTCGCCGGCCTTCTCGAGTTGTGGGTCGCCGAAGGAGCGGGAGAGAGGCGGTGCGTTGTGTGCCGGGAGCTGACGAAGCTGCACGAGGAGGTTCGGCACGGAACGGTCTCGACCCTCGCGGCCTACTACACGGATCGGGAGGTCCGTGGTGAGATTACGGTGGTGCTCGAGGGTCGAGGTGGCGACGTGCCGGGGGAGCCTGTCGATGAGGAGCAGGCGCTGGCGACGGCTATCGAGTTACGGGTGGGGGGACGAACGACGCAGGAAATCGCGCGCCGTCTGAGGGGGGAGTTCGGGATGACACGTAATCGAGCGTACGAGCTGGCTCTCCGGGCGGCAGAGAGGAAGTGACGCCGAGCGAGGCGGGCCGAGAGCTCGCCCGTGCCGCTGCGCTCGTGCGGTCGGTGAGTCTGCGAATGGCGCTGTGGAGAAGCGCCGGGGCGATCGTCCTTCTCGCGGCCCTCGTTCTTCTCGCCGTCGGCGCCGGAGAGGTTTTGCGGACACCGGGCTCCGCGCTTCCAATGGTGCTGAGCGCGACAGCACTGCTGACGGTCGCCGGGGCAGGATTCGCGGTGGGCTTGTCGCTGCGGACCGGTCGACTTGCCGAGAGGGCGGCGGAGATCGAGCGTGCCCGTGGTCTGGCGGCAGGCGACCTCGTCAGTGCAATCGAGCTGGGCGAGCCCAACTCCGGCTCGGCGGATCTGGCGCACCTGCACCGGGCACGAGTCGCGACGGCCCTGTCCGGACAGGCGATCGCCGACCTGATGCCTGTCTCCAGGGCCCGGCTGCGGGCCGCGCGGCAATGGTCGCTTCCGGGTCTTGTATTTTCGGTCGGCGCCATGTCGGCCGCGTTCGCGGGAGCACCGAGCTTCGGGGTGGACGCGCTTCGCATCCTGTCCCGTCCCTGGGAGGCGACGTTTCCGCCACCGCCGCCGCCGCTGCGCCTGGAGCCGTCCGGCGGAGAGGTACTTCGGGGGGATGGACTGGAGATAGTCGTCACAGCCGTCGGTCGCTCCCGGGTCCACCTCGGACAGATCCGGCCGGGAAAGCCGCCCGAATCCAGTGTGCTCGAAGTGCACGACGGTCATGCCAGGGGACGAATCGGCGAGGTCGACGAGCCAGTTCGCTTCTGGGCGGAGGACGACCGGGGCAGTGCGACGGACACCTTCGTGGTAGTACCGCTCGACCCTCTGACGATAACGGACCTTCGGATCGACCTGGAATACCCCGGCTACCTGCGGCGTCCGCGTGACGTTCTGAGCGGTCTCGCGAGGTCGCTTCGGGTCCCTCAGGACACGCGGATCGGCCTGACGGCTCATACGAACCACCCGGTCGAGCATCTGGGCCTCGTGCTCTCGGGAACGGGGGGGCCCGCGGACACGGTCGAGTTCCGGATGGACACTGACAACGGATCGTTGTCACTGGATGCCGGCCGCGACGCGGTGCTTCGCTGGTGGATGGTCGCAGCAGAGCCCGTACCCGGGGTCCGCACCCCGCCCCCGATCGAGCTCAGCATCGAAGACGACCTTCTGCCGGTCGTCACGGTAGTACGACCGGACGAAGAGGGCCCGCTGGGCATCGATCAGACCCTGTCACTCGTCATCGAGGCCCTGGACGACCACGGGCTGGGCGAGGTCGGCCTCACCTGGTGGCGCGAGGCCGCAGGCGGCCGGCGCGATCCGGCGGTACACGAGCGACTCGCGGAAGGCTCCGGTCAGCGCCATGTGGCGATCCGGCCGGTCATCGACCTCGAAGAGTCGGGGTTCCTTCCGGACGACGAGTTCGTCGGCTACGCCACGGCGTCGGATCTGAACCCCCGTCACGGCATCGCGCAATCTGACACGTTCCGGGTGCGCCTTTCCGGTCTCGGAGAGCTCCGGCACGAGATGGCGGAGCGTTCAGAATCGATCTCAGAGGATACCCGATCCCTGCGCGAGAGGGTCGGGAGACTGGCCGTCGCTGCCAGGGACGCCGAGCGTCGGAACGTCGAGCGCGTCTCCGCGTCGGGAGAGGAACCAGGCGGAGCGAACTACGGGTCCAGCGAGATCGCGCGTGATCTGGCGGGGGAAGCATCGGAGGTGGAGCACGAGCTGACCCGCCTGCGGGAGGAACTGGAGGCGGCGGGAGCCGGACTGGAATCCTCGGCTCTCTCCGACCCCGAGCTCCAGCGCCGCCTGAACGAGCTCGAGGAGCTGTTCCAGGAGATTCTCGATTCGGGGCTGCGGGAGAGGATCGAGGCACTGGAAGAAGCTCTCCGCGATTTGGATGGGGGTGAACTTCGCGATGCGATGGCCGGGCTCTCCCGCCAGGCCGCGGACCTGGAGCAGCGGCTGGATCGGGCACTGGGCTTGCTCGAGCGGGTGGCCATCGAGCAGTCGCTCAAGACCGCGAGGGCAGATGCGGAGGCTCTGGCGGAGCGTCAGGGGAGCGTCGCGCGCGGCGATCCCGGGCCCGCCGAGTGGAGCCAGAGGCAGGAAGTCCTGGCGGCGGAAGCGGAAGATCTCGCGCGGCAGGTGGAGCAGTTGTCCGAACGCCTCGCTGAGCAGCAGGCCCCGGACGCGGTGGACCGGACCCGGCGCGCGCAGGAGGCGACGAGCTCGGCGGCCTCGCACATGCGGTCCGGCGCGCGTGCCGGTACGGCCGGCGAAGGAAGCGAGGCGGTCGATCAGTCCCGCTCGGCGGAGGAGCGGATGACGGATGCGGAGCGGGAGCTCGCCTCGGCGGAAGCCGCCCTGTCCGAGGACTGGCGGCTCGCGGCGATGAAGGACGTGGAGCGGGCATCTTCGGAGGCCCTCGAACTGGCCAGGGAGCAGGAGCAGATCCTCGATAGACTGCGCTCGAGGCAGGTCTCCGAGGAGCTGGCCGGGCGCCAGTCCGCAGTCCGGGAGGGACTGGACAACCTGGCGCAGTCTCTCGCGGAGGCAGGACGGAAGACCGCCCTCATGGATCGCCGGGTCGGTCCAGCGGCTGCGCGCGCCGGTGATTCCATGGACGCGCTGGCGCAGACGCTCGCGAGCGGCGGAGCGGTGGGTGCCGCTGACGAACAGGGGAGGGCGGCTGTCGATGCCCTCGGGGACCTGGCTGCCTCGCTGATGGCCAGCCGCAGGGCGATGGGGGAGGCGAGCAGCGCCACGGGCATGGAGGAGGCCCTCGAGCGACTCGCCGGGATGGGAAAGCGCCAGGGCGGACTGAACGCGGAGTCCGGAGACCTCCTCCTCCTGATGGAGGGCGGACGGTCCCTCGAGGATCGGCTCGACGATCTGGCGGTCCGCCAGAATGCCATCTCGAGCGAACTGCGTGATCTCGCGCACGATCCGGGCGCGCAGGAGCTCGGAGGTCGGCCCGACGAACTGGCGGCCGAAGCGGAGAGCATCGCTCGGACCCTGGCCGCGGGAGTGCTGGACGGAGAGACGATCGCCCGGCAGGAGCGGCTCTTTCGCAGCCTGCTCGACGCGGGCCGGTCCCTGGAGAAGGACGCGCGGGACAGCACGAGGAGGGAGTCAACCGCAGCGCGGCCCCGGGTGGCGCTGCGACCTGATGGGACGAGCCTGCCCGCTGCCGGGCCCCGGCATCCCTACCCGACCGAGGAGGAGATGAGGGGGCTTACGTCTGCCCAGCGCCGCCTGGTGTACGACTACTTCGACCGACTCAACGGAGATCGGGACGGAGGCGCGCCATGAAGGCAGCCAGAGCGGTCATGGGCGGCTGGCTGGTGTTCTGCTCGTTGTCGAGCGGGACTGCGCTCGGACAGGAGGGCCCGGCCGCTGCGATGGTGGAGCAGCGGGAAGTGGATCGAGCGGTGAGTCTCGAAAGAGCCGGCCGTGCGGATGAGGCCATGCAGGTCATCGACGGCCTGC
>CANPVW010000222.1 GCA_947581745.1 Candidatus Benthicola azotiphorus | reverse complement strand
AAATGGCGACGAGCGCTGTGGTCCCGATGATCAGGCCCCAGAGGGCTCTTTTCTGCAGCGAAGGCATGGGCGCGTCAGCCATGTCCGCTGCCTCCTCGGACGTCAGCTGTGGCACCCGGGGCCATGCGCGAACCAGGTGCACGACGAAAACGGCTGCCAACACGATTACGGTTCCGAACGCGGGAACCAACCAGCCTTGCGCTGACATTCGTGGTCTCCAGTCGAGAGTTCCCGGGAGATGTTTATTATTTCTTACATAGAGTACATTATTTCTTACACTGTGTCAAGTATATATGACACTGCACGCAGGGGTTTCGGGAGAAGATTGAGCAAGCCACCACTGCCAGCAGTCAAACCTCTGCCCTACCGCGATTCCTTCCTCAACTGTACAGTCGTCCGACCACGAGTACTGAAACGAACAGCCAACCGCTCGGCCAGGGGACCACTGATGACGAGACTGACCCTGCTCGACAGCCCGAAGCTCCGTTACGCCACCGGCGCGATGATGTACTTCGCGCAGGGGATCCCCCGCGGGCTGCTGAGCATCACCATCCCCGCCTGGCTGGCCAGTCAGGGTGTCAGCGCTGGCGCCATCGCGTCCTATCTCGCGGTCGTGATTCTGCCCTGGGTATTCAAGCTGGTCACGGGGCCGTTCATGGACCGCTTCCAATATCCGGCCATGGGACGCAAGCGGCCGTGGGTTCTGGGGGCACAACTGGGCCTGACGTTGTCCTTCCTGGCGCTGATGCTCGTCGACGATCCGGTCAACCAGATGGGAACCCTGGTGTGGGTCGGCATCCTGATCAACATCTTCGCCGCCACCCAGGACGTGGCCGTGGACGGCATGGCCATCGACCTGACGCCGGTCAACGAGCAGGGGCGCCTGAATGCCTTCATGAGCTTCGGGAAGGCCGCCGGCTGGTCGATCGCGGCAGCCGTATCCGGTGTTCTGCTGGTGGCGTTCGGAATGAAGGTCACAGCCATCGTGGCGTCCGTCAGCTGCGGCGTGATCTTCCTGGCCTTCGTCCTCGTCACCGAGCGCCCCGACGAACGCAGACTGCCCTGGTCGGAAGGCGAGGCCCGGGGCCCCAGGCAGGCCGTCAGCTCGTTCAAGGACGTGTTTGCCGGCATCAACGATGTGCTCTGGAAACCGGTCAGCCTGATCTTGATGCTCATCATGCTGCTCGACGGCCTGATCAGCGGCTACGGCTATGCCCTGATGCCGATCGCCGCGGTCAACGTGTTCAGCTTCACCACGCCACAATGGTCCAATCTGGTCGCCGTCATGGGCATCGTCGGAGCGGGAGTCACGCTTGTGCTGGGACCGACGATCGACCGAATCGGGCCCAAGCGCATGCTCATCCTGACCGCCTCACTGGTGGGGATTCACGCCTTCCTCCTGGCCCAGACCCAGTTCCTGTGGAACGACAGCCTGTACGTGAAAGTCATGCTCTCGATCTGGGTCATGATGTTGCCGATCACGATGGTCAGCGTGCTCGCACTGGCCATGGCGGCCTGCTCGAGCGCCTGTGCGGCGACACAGTTCGCGATCTACATGTCGGTGACCAACCTGGGCTATTCCGCGGGATCCAAGATCTTCGGCATGGTCTCGGAGCAGACCACCTATCCTCAGTCCTACATGCTCCTGAGCGTCCTGGTGGTCGGCATGATCGCCGTTCTCTTCTTTCACCGACATCAGCACCGGGAGGCGGCGGAGGGCGGACGTGCCCGGCGGATCTACACCATCACCAGCGGCGGAGGTGAAGGCGGCATGTTCTTCTCCGGCGCCATGCGGTGTCCCAAGTGCCGGTCCGACATGCTGCAGCTGGAGGTCGACGGCACCGTCATCGACCGCTGCGATCGCTGCCAAGGGATCTGGTTCGATGCCGGAGAGATGGAAGCGCTCCGCGACAAGGACATCGCGAAGGCCATCGACACCGGCTCGGCGAGACAGGGAAAGATCTTCGACCGAATCGAGGACTACCGCTGCCCGCGATGCGGCGGACACATGACCCGGGTCATCGACGAGCAGCAGCGACACATCGGCTACGAGACCTGCAACGACTGCTCGGGCTCCTACTTCGACGCCGGCGAGTTCCGGGACCTGTCGCAGCTGACCCTGTCGGATCTGTTCAAGCGGTTTGTCGGGTAGTGGTCCAAACTCGCCCACCGGCGATTGCGTAGTGTTACCATCAGTGGTACTATTATTGCATGGGGAAGATCCGACGCGGTGCGCATCATCGCTGAGCTCGAAGAGGAAGGGCAGCTGTGAGAATCCGAAGCGTTCTGGCGAACCGTCGTCTCAAGGCCTTTGAAATCGAGACCCCGAGGGGTCACTACACGTATCCATTCGCGAAGGCGGGACTGGTGCGGGAGACACCCGGAGTCGCCGAGGTGTATGTAGACGAAGAGCTCGGTGGAGAGGCCTTCACCTACCGCCTGGATTCCGGCGAGGAAGATACCGTGCACGTCGAGCAGGTTCTCGACTACAATCAGGATCCGGAGTATCTGAAGGAACTGCTTCTCTACAAGCTATCGGTGGAAGCGCAGCGGGCAGTGGAGGACAGTGGCGTGAGCAAGCGAGAGCTCGCCCGGCGGCTTCGTACGTCCCCCAGCCAGCTATACCGACTCCTTGATCCGACGCATTCGGCCAAGTCCGTCGGTCAGATGCTGGCGCTGCTGCACCTGGTTGGTCGCGAGGTCGATGTCGTAGTCAACCCGGCACCAGTGTCGAGTGCGGTCTAACACGCACCTGGCGCGGTAAAGGCGCGATCCGCAGGCGACACGTTGCCCAAGTCAATATCTCAGACCGCGGAGTCGGGCCGCACCCACTAGCCGTCGTCGTTCAGACCTTTGCCGCAGGCAAAGTACTCGCGACCTCCTGCCGTCGAGCGAAGCGAGACATTGAGCACGCGAAGCGTGGACCGTTCTCACCTCGTGCCCCCTAGATTCCCCCCTTCCGGGCGGCCCGGGCCATGTACTCGGCAGCTCGGAAGGCAAGGGCCTGGATGGTCATCGTGGGTTGGCCCCGCCCGGAAGTGACGAGACTGCTGCCATCGCATATGAAGAGATTCGGAACGTCGTGGCTTCGGTGGTAGCGGTCGACGACAGAAGAACCGGGGTCGTCACCCATTCGGCACGTCCCGAGGAGATGCTGGCTCTGTGGCGTCGCGGTGGCCCCGGTGTCCCCCCACGTCCGCGTGGCCCCTGCTGCCTCCATCAGCTCGGTTGCACGCTGTTCGAAGAACGACATCGTTGCCACGTCATCGGGGTGGTCGGCGTGAGTGGTGCGGAGCGCCGGCCGACCCCAGCGGTCTCGAACGACGGGATCGAGCGAGACGCTGTTGGTGGGTACTGGGAGGGATGTCGTATGTCCGACGAATGCGGCCGTGTGGGTGAAGATCTGCCGCAGGGAGCGCTTGTATTCGGCGCCCCATTGGGGAGCGTCCGGCGGAGCGCACCAATCAGCCGACGCGATTGGCGTGCCGTCGGCGGGACAGCGGGAATCGATCCCGCCACCACCGTAGAAGCCGTGATCGGCGTGGAGTGTGTAGAAGTCGTGGATGACCCGGGTGCTCGGGATGCTCCGGAACGCGTTGACCGGGTGCTCGAAGGGCCCGACGGTCCACGACCAGCCGTTAAACATGAGGTTCTTGCCGACCATCCCGCTCGAGTTGGCGAGGCCGTCCGGGAAGCGGGACGATTCTGAGAGCAGGAGCAGGCGGGGCGTCTCGGCACCGTTGGCGCAAAGGACGACGGCCCTTGCAGGCTGCCGCTGCTCCACGCCGGCAGCGTCCCAGTACACGACGCCCGTCGCCCGGCCAGCGGCATTCGTTTCGACGCGATGCGCCGTGCAGAGCGGCCGGATCTCGCAGCGCCCGGTGGCCTCGGCCTGGGGGATCACCGCCACGAGCGAAGACGATTTCGCACCCACTTCGCACCCGAAGCCCCAGCAGTACCCGCAATGGATGCAGGACGGCCTTCCGTTGTGAGGCCGCGAGAGAATCGCGACCGGAGCCGGATACGGCTGGTAGCCCAGCGTTCGCCCCGCCCTCTCGAGTAGCACCCCCGGTGACTTGATCGGCATCGGTGGGCAGGGATACCCGCGGCTCCGAGGCGGATCCCAAGGGCCTGCGAGCCCCGACACACCGACTTCCCAGTCGACCCGAGTGTAGTAGGGTTCGAGCTCCTCGTAGCTGATCGGCCAATCGGCGAGATCCGCACCGTCGATGGGTCCGACGAGACTGCGCTCTTTGAAGTCGACCTCTCGGAAACGCCAGTAGTTGGCGGCGAAGTGGACGCTGCTCCCGCCGACGTTATGTGCGTAGCTCAGAACCGCAGCGTCGACGATCTCCGCCGTCTCCAGAGGAGTGCGCCGGAAGGTCTGCGGATGACCCTGTCGTCGACCCCATGCCAGCTCCTCGTTGTTCTTGTAGGCCAGTTCATCGTGCCTGAAGTCATGAGACTCCAGCCGAGGGCCTTGTTCCAGAACGACCACGGTGAATCCCGAGGTGGCGAGGTCGCGTGCGATCACCCCTCCGGCGGCGCCCGATCCCACGATGAGAAAGTCCACGGTCTCCGCGGTCTTGAATCTGGCCAACGTCACGGTCAGGCCCCGCCTTCGGCGTAGTTGGCGTCGTAGTAGCCAAACGGCGGTGGCTTCGGGCCCTGGGAGTCGAAGCCGATCAGCCGCCAGCCGATCTCATCACGGTTGCCCCCATAGGAGGGGTGGGAGAACATGCCGGCCAGCGTGAGATACCGAATCGTGCCGAAGAATTCCGTCTGATCGATGCGCTGAAGCACCGCGATCTGACGATCGACCGGAAGAGCCGCGAAGGAGGGCTGACCGTCGGTTCGTTGGAGGTCCACCCGCAGCTCCGCGAGGCTGGCCCGCAGCGGGA
>CANPVW010000221.1 GCA_947581745.1 Candidatus Benthicola azotiphorus | reverse complement strand
CCGGCAGACTTGCGGCGGTCGTCGGAGCGACGACCCGACAGCCTGGATCAGTCCATGAAGTACCTGATCCCGAGCTGAATCCGCCAGCGCGAGTACTCTCCCAGGTCGTCCACGAAGGTCTCCTGGACGCCATTGAACGAGACTTCCGGCCGGCCCGCCGCGTCGATCGTGCACGGGAAGGTGGTGCACGCGAGCGGATTGAGCGCCGCCGAGCTGGCCACCTGACGCACGCCCCAGCTGGAGCTGATCATGTTCAGCACGTTCTCGAAGTCGACGCTCACCTGCATCACGTTGTCCATCTCGCCGGAGCCGAAGATGAAGTCCTGCAGGAATCGCAGCGACAGGTCCGTGTACCACGGGTTGATGAGGCCGAAACGCTCGGCGATCTTCCCGCGGTTCTTGCTGAGGTAGGGATCCTGCTCGATGAACGCGTTCAGGGCGGTCCATTGAGTCGGATCGGCGAGATTGATGTCGCCCGGACCCTCGGGGATGTAGATCAGGTCGTTGGTCGCACCGTCACCGTTCACGTCACCCGAGTAGATGAACGAGTACCGGTTGCCACCGGCGCCACGGAACGAGCCGCCTTCCGCCACCTCCCAGAACAGGCCGAAGCTGGTCCTGAGCAGCTCGCTCCAACGCTTCTGGTAGGTACCCGTAGCCACGATCCGGTGGCGCTCGCCGAACTCGGAGGGCGAGGCGATCGGCGCGTTGGGATTGCCCGGAGTCGGCTGGCCGCCCCACAGCACGCTCGCGATCTCCGTGGACTTGAGCGTGTTCGTGGCATCGAGGTAGGCATACGACAGCCCCAGCCCGAGCCCACTCTCCCACGCCTTCCTCAGCTGAGCCGTGAAGCTGAAGTTGCGTCCCTCATCCGTGTTGCTCAGGACATAGATAGACCTGCCCAGGAAGAAGGGATCGGGATTGTTGCGCTGGCCGGCGTAGTACGGCCTGCCGTCCGCCAGCGTCCCCGACGGAGGCGCCAGGTCCATGTTCTGCATGTAGATGTTGTTGATGTCCTTGCCGTAGATGAACTCCAGCGTGCCCACCATGTCCCAGGGCAGGCGCTGGTCGATGGCGATGTCGCTGGTCCACATCTGCGGCCACTTGAAGTCCGGATCCATGGCCGCGATACCGTCGTAGGACTGCTGCAGGATGAAGCTGTCGCTGCCGGAGCCCGGCCGCGGGCCGCTGGTGACCACCTTGGGCGCGTCAGGCCAGATGTTGGGGTTCGTGCTCGGGTTGGAGAACACGTTCCCGACCCAAACGAACGGCAGACGGCCGGTGAAGATCCCCGTCCCGCCGCGCAGCTGCGTGGAGCGATCTCCGGCGACGTCCCAGTTGAAGCCGATGCGCGGCGACCAGAGAGCCTGCGTGCCCGCCAGCTTGCTCTGGTCCACCACCACCGTTTCACCGTCTCCGTTGATCGCCGTCAGGCTCCTCGAGAAGGGGTTGTCGACCGGATCGGTGAAGTACATCGGGAAGTCCACCCGGAGCCCCGCGTTCAGGGTGAACCGCGGGTTGACCACGAACTGGTCCTGCAGGTATACGCCCACCTGTCCGAGGCTGAACTTCTCGCCCTTGTAGTCCCCGGTCACGACGAAGGACCGCGCGTCGTAGAAGTTGCCACCGTTGATGGCCGGGTCGGGGTTGGTCCGGGTGAAGAAGTCGTCCAGGCTGGTGAAGTTGCCCGCCCCGCCGGGGAAGCCGAACGTCCCGTACCGGAACAGGTTGAACGAGTTGAAGAACCGGAACTCCTCGAAGTTGGCGCCGAGCGTCACGCTGTGCCGGCCCTTGAAGTAGGTGAAGTCGTTGGTGAACTGCCAGACGTCGGTATCGAGGTTGTTCTCGATCGAGAACGGCTCGTGTCCGACCGTCGTGTACGTGATCCCGTCCTCGGCGATTTCGAGGGTCGGGAACGGTTCGCTGAACGCGTTGCGGAAATCCCGGAAGCGGTTGTAGCTGGCGAAAAACCGGTTCGCCCACTGTCCCTCTCCGGCGCGCGCGTTCCACTCGAACGCGTACGAGTTCAGCTCGTTGTTGATCTGGTAGCCGGAATTCTGCGACGGCAGGCTGTTGCTGTTCGGCCCCCGTCCGGAATCGAAGATGCTCAGCACGAACGGGTGCGGCGGAAGGTCCCGTTCGGCGTCCAGCCGATTGTAGCGGAACATCAGGTTGTGGTTCTGGCTCAGGTTCCAGTCCACCTTCAGCAGCACCTTGTTGCTGTTGGTCTCGTGGATGAAGCCCGAGTACGGGCCGGTATCGTAATTGTAGACCGTGGCCATGCGGTCCGTGATCTGGTCCAGCACGGACTGCTGGACTCGCGACTCCCCGAATGCCGGGGTACCGCCGGTGGACGGGACGAAATTCGATCCGGGGTCATCCCTCTGCGTCAGCTCGCCGCTCAGGAAGAAGAACAGCTTGTCCTGCATGATCGGCCCGCCGACGCTGAAGCCGTACTGCCCGACCGAGAGATCGGGATTGGCGATCACCTTCTCGCCCCTGACCTTGTTTCCCTGGAGGTTCTGGTCACGGTAGAAGGCGAAGCCGGATACCTTCCACGTGTTCGTGCCGCTGCGGGTGACCGTGTTGATGCTGGCGCCCGTGAATCCGCTCTGGCGGACGTCGAACGGCGCCACCTGGACGGTCACCTGCTCCACCGCATCGTACGGGACGGGCTCGGTGGCCGTCTGTCCGCCGGGCGCCGGGTCATCGAGGCCGAACGAGTTGTTGAAGTAGGATCCGTCGAGGGTGATGTTGTTGTACAGCCAGTTACGTCCGCCGAAGCTGAAGTTGCCGTCGTTGCGCGGGTCGGTTCGCGTTAGATCGCGCGTGCTGCGCCGGACCGAGGGAAGCGCCACCACTTCCGCCCTGGGGACGGTGGTGGCCGCGCCGGTCCGGTCGCTGTTGAGCACCGGATCCTGCCCCGCTTCGACCGTGAGTCCCTCGAGCTCGATGGCCGTCTCGGCGAGCGTGAACACGTGTCTCGCGCTCTGGCCGAGCACGACGACTACCTCCTCCAGCGTCTGGTCCTGGTGACCGATGATGGACGCCGTCACCACATACGGGCCGCCCACGCGCATGCCCCCGATCGTGAACACGCCGCCCGCGCGGGTGACGGTCTGGTAGGTGGTCCCACTCGGAACGTGCACCGCCGTGATCGTCGCTCCGACGAGCGGTTGACCCGCCGCGTTGGTCACCAGGCCATCGATGCCGCCGGTCGTCACGCCCTGAGCCAGCAGGTTCCCGCTCGGGAGCAGGACCAGCGCCAGGATCGCGAGCAAGGTGGAGATGGCGCGGAGCGGTGGGCGGAGCGTGGATCGGCGAAGGGCTTGGGACGGGGCGGCAAACGAATGCAAACGCGGAACTTGCTTCATCGCGGCCTCCTGCAGGGTAAGGTATGCAGCGGCTTCCGCAACTGAATGCGGCACACTAACAGGCGAGAGAGAACGTGGCAAGCACCGCGACAGCCGGAAACGCTGACCCATCGTCCCGGCGAAAGAACGTTGTGAAGCGCTACGGGATAGGAACTTGCGTGGATCGCTGAGGGGCCGGAATCAGTCCTTTCTGCCCGGGTTCAGCAGCTCGGCCTGGAAGTCCTGCGCCTCCGCGATCCGCTCCACCTCGGTCTCGATGCCCGCGAACTGCTGCTCCAGGAGCGACAGGCGCTGACGCATGATCGCCAGCTCCTCCTGGGCCGCGCCGCTCGACCGCATGTGCGCCACCGCTTCCGCGATCGGCTTGATCGCGAAGCGCAGCGTGACGAGCGACAGCGGAACCAGCACGGTCAGCGTGCCCATTACGATGGCGACGATCGGAACCCAGTCGAATCCGGTCGGCATGCGTTACTCCTCTCCGTTCGCCGGGTCCGAGGCCCGGATGTTCTCGAGCGCCTCGCGCATCCGCTCCGGCGGGACGTCCGTGATCGGGCACAGGGCGCCCGTGCACGTGTGACCGACCTCCAGGCAGATGATCTCCGCCGGCCGTCCGGTGGCGGGATCCGTCTGTCCCACTGGCTTCAACACGACTTCGACCTGCCGGTCGCAGGCCGAACAGTATGCCCAGTGCCGTTCCATCGCCATCTACCTCAGTGGGAGTGGATGCCTGGCGACTCGTCGTCTTCGAGCCGGCAGGTGCCTCCGGTGCACGAACAGTTGCCGCACCCGGTCTTCGCGCCGGGTCGAAACAGCCCGAACGCTACGAACAGCGC
>CANPVW010000220.1 GCA_947581745.1 Candidatus Benthicola azotiphorus | reverse complement strand
CGCCGCCGTGAGCCGGTTCGAGATGGAGACCGCGCCGGCGGACGGCGGTCCGGCGACGCGGGTGCGCGTGGCCGCGGGACGGATCACGTCGAGCGACGAGGTGGCGCGACAACCCGGAACGACGGTCACGGTTCGGTCGCTGTTCGAGAACGTCCCGGCGCGGGCGAAGTTCCTCCGGGCGACCGGCGCCGAGACTCGGGCCGCCAGCGAAGCGGTCCTGCTGTTGGCGCTCTCCAACCTGCGAGCGGCGTTCCACCTCGAGTCCAACGGCCGTGAGCTGCTGTCGCTCCCACCGGCGGAGAGCCCGGCGGACCGTGTAGCCGAGCTGTGGGGAGCGGATGAAGCGGGGCAGATGCTCGAGCTCGACGCGGTGGTCGACGGCATCCGCGTCGGGGGGCTGATCCAGCGGCCCGACGCGGCCCGCGCGGGAGGAGGCCGGCGCTATCTGTTCGTCAACGGTCGCCCGTTCCGCGACCGGGAACTGGCCCGGGCGGTGGACGAGGCCTACCGAACCACGGTCGCCCCTGGATTACGGCCCGGATTCCTGCTGTATCTGCGCCTGGACGGCGACCGGGTGGACGTCAACGTGCACCCCGCGAAGGCGGAGGTGAGATTCAGCGATCCGCCGGCGGTGCAACGTGCGGTCGCAGCAGCGATCCGATCGCGCCTCGGGGCCGTGAGCAGCGCCCCCGGACTGGGGCCGGAAGCGGTTCCGGGCGGGATCGAGTCGGCCAGAGCGGGGCGCCCGCCGAGTTTCCGGGAGGAAAGCCCGGGGCGGGTCGCCGAACGCGTGCCGGCGGCAGATTCAGGGCCAGGCGAGGAGGCGCCGCCGCAGCTTGCGTTCTTCGTGGCGCAGAAGGCGGGTAGCGCCGCGGCCGACCCCGGCGCGGGAGAAGCCGCCACGGCGCCACCGATCGGCGCCGCGAGCCGGGAATCACGCCCGCACGCGTGGCAGCTTCACGACACCTACATCCTCGTCTCGACACGCGAGGGACTCCTGATCGTGGATCAGCACTCGGCGCACGAGCGGGTGCTGTTCGAGGAGATCATGCAGCGGTTCGGGGGCGGCGGGGCCGAGTCGCAGCGGCTGCTGTTTCCACTGACTCTGAGGCTGTCGCCCGCCGAATTCTCCGCCGTCGCCGAGCTCGCCGGTCTCTTCCGTGCCGTGGGCTTCGAAGTCGAGTCGTTCGGCGATCGTACCGTGATCGTGCAGGCAGCGCCGGACCCGCATCCCTATTTCGATGCCGAGACCTGCTTCCGGGAGATGATCGCGGAGCTCACCAGCGGGTCGGAGCTCGTCAATTCCGCCCGCAACCAGCACGAACGGATCGCGAAGAGCCTGGCCTGCAAGGGCGCGATCAAGGCCGGCCAGCCGTTGTCGCGCGCCGAGATGGAAGAGCTGGTGGATCGCCTCTTCGCGACTGAGCTGCCGGGGCACGACGTGCACGGGCGCCCGACGATCCTCCGCCTGACCATGGAGGAGCTGGCCCGGCGCTTCGGACGTTCGTGAATCGGCGGCCCCGGATTCTGGTGATCCTCGGTCCCACCGCGACCGGAAAGACGGCCCTGGCCGTCGAGGTGGCCCGGCGGGTGGACGGCGAGATCATATCGGCCGACAGCCGCCAGGCGTACCGTTCCCTCGAGGTCGGAACGGCGGCCCCGAGTCCGGCCGACCGAAATTTCGTGCCGCATCACGGGGTGGCGTTTCTGGACCCGGGCGAGCGCTACGGGGCAGGGAGGTTCGCGCGGCTGTGCCGCGGATGGGTGGCCGAAATCGAGTCGCGGGGCCGCACACCCATCCTCGCCGGCGGGACAGGCTTCTTCGTGCGTGCCGTCACCCGTCCGGTGTTCGCGGAGCCGGACCTCGACGGGGAACGGCGGGCCGCACTGGAGTCGTACATCGGCGGTCTGCGCCTGGCGGAGGTTCGCCGGTGGGTACGTCGCCTGGATCCGGATCTGGCGTCGAGCCTGCCGGTGATCGATCGTCAGAGGGGCGGCCGAACGGTCGAGCTCGCGCTGCTCACCGGTCGCAGCCTGAGCTGGTGGCAGCGGAACGCGCCGGCGGAGACGGAGCCCATTCCGGCCCGGACCTGGGTCCTCGGGCTCGCTCCGGCCGAGCTGCGAAGGCGGATCGAGGAACGCACCGCGAGGCTGCTCGAGTCGGGATGGGTCGAGGAAGTCGATGCCCTCCGATCGAGAGGGTACGGGAGAGACTCTCCGGCCCTGACGTCCATTGGGTATCGTGACGTGTGGCGACTCGCCGCCGGCGAGATCTCGCGCGAAGAGGCCGTGAAGGCCATCGTTCGGGACACGTGGCAGTACGCGCGTCGGCAGCGAACCTGGCTCAGGCACCAGCTGGACGAGGATGCGATCCGCCTGGACGCGGAAACGGATACCGGCACCCTGGCGGACCGGATCGCCGCGGAATGGAGTCGGTCGCGAAGAGCTCACGGAGCGCGAGGAGAAGCGGAACGAGATGAATGAGTCGCTCGGATCATGAGGATCGGAATCGCCTGCTACCCGACCTACGGCGGGTCCGGCGCGCTCGCCACCGAGCTCGGAATCGAGCTGGCGGCGCGGGGGCACGAGATCCACTTCATCACCTACGCCCAGCCGTTTCGCCTGACCTCGTTCCACGAGGGGCTGTATTTTCACGAAGTCGAGGTTCCCCACTATCCGCTGTTCGAGTATCCCCCTTATTCGCTCGCGCTGGCCGTCAAGATGCACGAGGTGGCGCGACAGCAGGACCTGCAGATCATGCACGCGCACTACGCGATACCGCACGCGGAGGCCGCGTGGGTCGCGAAGCAGATGCTGGCCCGGGAGAAGCGGGATCTGAAAGTGGTGACGACCCTGCATGGCACCGACATCACGCTCGTCGGCCAGGATCCGTCGTTCTGGTCGATCACCCGGTTCTCCGTGGAGCAGTCTGACGGAGTCACCGCGGTCTCCGAGTACCTGCGCAGAGAGACGCACCGTGCGTTCGAGTGTGACAGGCTGGACATCCGGGTGGTGCCCAACTTCGTCGATCCGAAAATCTACCACCCGGATCGCGACGACTGCCACCTGCGGGCCCTCGCCCCGGCGGGCGAGAAGATCGTGATGCACATCTCGAACTTCCGAAAGGTCAAGCGGGTCGGGGACGTAGTGAAGGTGTTCGCAGGGCTCAGGCGCGAGGTACCTGCGAGGCTGGTGCTCATCGGAGATGGCCCCGAGCGCGCCGTGGCGACCGAAGTCGCTGAAAGCCTGGGAGTCCAGGATGACGTCGTGTTCCTCGGCAAGCTGGAGTCCGTGGCGGAGCTCGTGGCCTGCGCGGATGTGTTTCTGCTGCCCTCCGAGCAGGAGTCGTTCGGGCTGGTGGCGCTCGAGGCGATGGCGAGCGGGGTCCCGGTGATAGGAACGGGTGGAAGCGGCCTCGCCGAAGTCGTGGAGCACGGAGTCAGCGGCTTCCTCCATCCGGTCGGGGCCGTCGAGGAAATGGCGGAGAGCGCGGTGCGGCTGCTCAAGGACCCGGTTCAGTGGAAGGCGTTCGGGCTGGCGGCGCGGGCTGCAGCTGTGGATCGATTCTCGGCCGACCTCATCGTGCCGCAGTACGAGCGCTTCTACGAGTCCGTTCTCGGCGGAGGGGATCGATGAACCTCATCGAGGCGGTGCTGCTGGGGATCGTCCAGGGGCTCACGGAGTTCCTCCCCGTGTCCAGCAGCGGCCACCTGGTTCTCGGACAGGCCCTGCTCGGAATCGACGTTCCGGGCGTTTCCTTCGAGGTGACACTGCACCTGGCGACGCTGTGCGCCGTGCTGTGGGTGTACCGGGCCAGGGTAGTGTCACTCGCGGTGGGCGCCGTGCGGCGGGATCGCCCTTCCTGGGTCTACATCGGACTGCTCGCGCTGGCGTCCGTTCCCGCCGGGCTGGCCGGCGTGCTCGGGAAAAGATGGTTCGAGTCCGCGTTCGGGCACCCGCTCTACGTGGCCTGTGCGCTCATCGTGACCGGCTTCCTGGTGTACTCCGTCCGGTTCACGGCACGAAGGGCGGAGGATTCCGTTCCCTCGGCCACGCAGGCCGCCTGGGTGGGTCTCGCCCAGGCGGGAGCGATTCTCCCGGGGATCAGCCGTTCGGGAGCCACAGTCGCCGCGGGGGCGTGGCGCGGTGTGAAGCCGGTGGCCGCCGCCGAGTTCTCGTTCCTGATGTCCGTGCCGGCGATCCTGGGGGCCGGAGTCCTCGAGCTCGGAGATGCGGTCGGTCCGGGCGGGCCGGGTCCGATCCTCCTGGGGGCGGGCTTCGCCGCCGCGCTGTTGGCAGGGGTGGCGGCGATCCATCTGTTCGTCCGGATGCTCGAGAGCGGATCGTTCCACCGGTTCGGGTGGTACTGCTGGGTCGCCGGCTCGGCCTACCTCGTAGCCGCGGCGCTGCAGCCGGCCCTTCGATGATGGGCGACCGATCGTACCGGCGCCCGGTTCCTCTTCTCCTGGTGGCCGGGTCATGAGCAGGCGCAAGATCAAGGAATGGGGAGGAAGCTCGCTGGCCGAACTTCAGGCCCGCTGGGAGCGGGAGTCGATCTTCCTGTACGGGAGCATCGACTCCACCAACGAGGCGGCGCGCGAGCTGGCGGCAGAGGGCGCCCCGGGCGGGACCATCGTGCTGTGCCGCGAGCAGACGGCGGGCAGGGGGCGAGCGGGCCACGCGTGGCACTCGCCGAAGGACTCGGGGCTGTATCTCAGCCTGATCCTCCGGCCGACGGACCTGTCACATCCTCCGCTCGTGTCGCTGCTGGCCGGGCTCGGGATAGTCGAGCGGCTGGAGATGGACTTCCCGGGTCTCGCGCCCGGCCTGAAGTGGCCCAATGACCTGGTCGCCGCCGGACTGAAACTGGGCGGAATACTCGCCGAGGCCACCTGGGTCGAGTCGCGGCCGGAGCATCTTGTGATCGGCGTGGGCGTCAACGTACGGCCGCTGGATTCCTCGGCGCCGGGTGAGATCGTCGGCCGCGCGACGGCCATGCAGTCGGTGCTCGGCGAGTCGGTCCGGCTGCGGGAGGTCGCCGATGCCGTGATCGCGGGGCTGGAGTCGCGGCTGGCCCGTATCCCGCCGGCCCTCGACGCCGACCTCCTGTCCAGGGTAGATCGCTACGACTGGCTGAGGGATCGACGTGCCCGCCTTACTCTGCCGGGTCAGGACGAGGGTCTCGCGGGAGCATGCGTGGGGATCGCCCCGGATGGTGCCCTCCTGTTCCGCCCCGACCGGGGGGCGCTTCGGAGGGTGACCGACGGGGTCGTGGACCCGTGGGCGTGATGGTCGCCGACTCGACGAGGAGAAAGACATGATCCTGGCCGTAGACGTGGGCAACACGGAAACGCTCCTGGGCCTGTACGAGGACTCCGAGGTACGGCGGAGCTGGCGAATCAGTACCCAGCGACATCCGACCGGAGACGAGATGGCCCTGATGCTGCGCGGACTCCTCGCATCCGAGCTCCAGCAGGGCGAGGTCATCGAGCGTGCCGTGATCGCCTCGGTCGTGCCGGCGATCGACCGGTCGTGGGACGAGGCGCTGGCGGCGCTCGGAATCCCGACCCGCCGGATCGATGCCTCGACACCACTGCCGGTGACCCTGGATGTGGACGAGCCCGCGTCCGTGGGCGCGGACCGAATCGTGAACACGCTGGGCACGAGCTGCCTGTATGGCCGTGACACGGTGGTCGTCGATCTCGGCACGGCCACGACGTTCGACTGCATCACGGCCGAGGGCGTCTTCCTCGGGGGCGTGATCGCCCCCGGACCGAGGGCAGGCATCGACCGTCTGCACGAGTTCACGTCGAAGCTGCCCTCGGTGGAGATCCGGGTGCCCCGGGCGGTGATCGGTCGGCGAACCGAGACCTGCCTCGAGTCCGGCGTGTTCTATTCGATCGTGGACGGGATCGATGGGCTGGTGAGGCGTATCCTGGAAGAGTGGGGCCCCGAAGACCCGCTCGTCATCGCAACGGGCGGACTGGCGGAAGTCATCGCGCCGCATTGCCGCACGGTGGAGATGGTGGATCCCTACCTGACGCTGCACGGCCTGATCTGCGCCGATCAGTACCTGGAGCAGGAGGATACGTCACCGTGAAGGCCGCTCCGGTCAGCTGGCTCGCTACCCGCCTGACAGTGGGTCTGGCCGCGGCGTCCGCCATCGTCCCGGGCTCCGCGGTCGCCCAGGACCCGATCCCGGTCGTCCCGGACTCGGTCTCGATGGCGATTGCAGGGTTCTCCCCCGAAGCTGCGCTCGCACAGCGGGGCTACGAGCAGGCGCTGCTCGGAACGATCGACGCGGACTCGGTGGCTCGGTGGGCCCGTGGGCTCTCATCGCGCCCCCACGTGGCCGGCACTCCGGGCCAGGCGGCCACGAGGGATTCAGTGATCGGATGGCACACGGCGGCTGGAGTGCAGGCCGGGTACGACTCGCTCACGCTCTACATGCCCTACCCGCTCACCGTGGAAGTCGCGCGCACGTGGCCGGATCCGATTCCGATCGACCTCGAGGAGCCGGCCCTGGACGAAGACCCGGCCTCCGGGCTGGAATCGGTGCCGGTGTTCAACGCCTATTCCGGATCCGGCCGAGTCGAAGCCGAGGTGGTGTTCGCCGGCTACGGACTGCCGGCCGACTATCGGACCCTGGACTCTGCCGGAGTGACCGTGCGAGGCAAGATCGTGCTTGCCCGCTACGGACGGTCGTTCCGCGGGATCAAGGCCCGGGAGGCCGAAGCCCGCGGGGCGCTCGGGCTGCTGCTGTATTCCGACCCGGAGGACGACGGGTTCGTCAAGGGCGACGTGTACCCCGCCGGTCCGATGCGTCCGCCGGCGGGGGTGCAGCGTGGAAGCATCCTCAACGCTACCGGAGACCCGTCCACTCCAGACGGACCGTCGCTGCCGGGAGCTCCGCGATCGCCGGCGAGTGACATGGAGTTGCCCCACATCCCGGTGGTACCGATCGGTTACGGGCCGGCGGAGTCGCTGCTCGGTACGCTCGGCGGACCGGCTGCGCCGGAATCCTGGCAGGGGGGTCTGGACCTGACGTATCGATTCGGGCCCGGACCTACCCGGGTGCGGGTGGACGTCAGCATGGAGTCCGGTCGCGCCGCCTACCACCCGGCCTACAACACGATCGCCGTCGTGGAGGGCTCCGAGTGGCCGGACGAATGGGTGGTGATCGGAGGTCATCGGGACGCGTGGGGCCCCGGCGCGATCGACAACTCCAGCGGCAGCGCCAGCGTCGTGGAGGTCGCCAGAGCGTTCGGAGCCCTGGCCGCGCAGGGAATGCGCCCCCGCCGGACGATCGTCTTCGCCACGTGGGATGCCGAGGAATGGGGCATCCTCGGATCGATCGAGTGGGTCGAGGCCCAGGCTCAGCGTCTCCGATCCTCCGTCGTGGCTTACGTGAATCAGGATGCGCCGGTGTCGGGTCCGCGGTTCGGGGCGGCGGCCTCGCCGGAGCTCAAGGAGCTCGCTCGCTCGGCCGCCCGGCGCGTTCCGGAGCCCGTCGTCGGCGGCACGGTCTACGAGGCGTGGCTCGCCAGAGTAGCAGAGGGCATGGACGATGGGGCGGACCCGGAGCCGTTGCCGGTCGGAGACCTGGGCGGCGGGTCCGACCACAAGGGGTTCTACCAGCATCTGGGCATCCCGGCGATCGGATTCGGCTTCGGCGGCACCGGAGGGGTGTATCACTCGATGTACGATACGCCGCGCTGGATGCAGGAATTCGGTGATCCCGGCTATCTGTACCACGCCGCGGTCGCCCGGATCGCCGCCGTGGTCGTTGCCCGCCTGGCAAACGCCGAGCTGGTGCCGTTCGACTACGTCGGGTTGGCCGACCTGGTTGCCGACCGGGCCGAGCACCTTGAGAGTGACGTGGAAGCTGCGCTCGCGGCGGCCACGGCGACCGAGCACGCGGTTGGTGACGCGGTGCCGGGTGCGCTGGACGCACCCCCGACGGCACGGGCAGTTCGATCGGCCATGGTCGGGTTGGGTTCATCGATCGAATCGCTCGAAACCGCCGCCCGCCAGTTCGACGCGGCGAGATCCGGAGCTCTCGGAGCCGGGATCGTTCGACCGGAGACCGCTCGAGCCGTGAACGAGCGCCTGCGTGCCGCGAGTCGGGCGCTCACGAGCGAGACCGGACTGCCAGGCGACCCCTGGAGCCGGCAGCTGCTGTTTGCTTCGGACCCTGACAACGGATACGCGGCTCTACCGATGCCGGCGGTTCGCCTCGCACTGCGGGCGGGGGATCTGGAAGCCGTGGCGGCCAGGGTGGAAGATCTTTCCCTGCATCTGGAAGAGGTCGCCGAGCAGCTGAGGACCGCGACGGTGATCCTGGAAGTGGAGGGAAGTGCGTCGAACTGACGCCGGGAGATGCTGCAGCGGGTGGCCCGGCGGGTTCTCCCGCCGGGCCCGCACCCCGCGACCCGTCCCTACTTCACCCGCCGCAACTTGTCCCTGACCTTCTCGGCGTCCTTCGGGCTCACGATCCGAAGGGCGAAGTAACCGACCAGCAACACGAGTCCGACTTTCAGC
>CANPVW010000219.1 GCA_947581745.1 Candidatus Benthicola azotiphorus | reverse complement strand
ATCCAGGAGACCGTAGGGATACCCCTGCCCGCGAGTCCGCTCGTGTTCCTGCAGCACGGCACGTCGCAACCACTCGCTGCGAGGCGCCGAACGCTCGAGGATCTCGGCACCGAATACCGGATGCTGGCGCAGCGTCTCCACCTCCCGCTCCGACCAGCTGCCCTGGTTGCCCATCATCTCGCCCGGCAGCCTGGCCATACCGATGTCGTGCAGCAGTCCCGCCTGCACGACGTCGACCGCGTCCTCCACTCCGGAGACCATCCCCAACGCGATCTTCCCCCCGAGTATGGCCACGTTCACGCAGTGGCTGGCGACGTCATAGGTCGCGTGCGGCTCCAGGCAGCGGTTTACGAGGCTGTTATCGCTGATCAGGGCGGTGTGCAGCCTCTCCGCCAGCACTCTGGCCTGATCGATGTCCGGGTCCTTTCCTTCGCGCACTCGAGCCAGCGTGTCCCCGACGTACTCGCGGGCCTCTTCGTACAGCTCGTGGGGAGCGAACGGATTCGGTGCGCGGGCCCTCAGCCGGGTTGCACGAAGAGCGGGCGCCGAGTCCACGCGCGTCGCGCGCGCGAGGGCCGCGAGCGCGTTCGGCTCGAGCGACGCGACCACCAGGTCACCGGATCCCGCCTCCACGCCGGGCAGGCTGGAGGCGTCGAGAAAGAGCACCTCGCCGGGAATCGCCTCGAGCGCCCGTCGCACCTCGAGGCTCAGCTCATCGGCCCCGAGCAGCACGATCACCTTCCGATTGGCCCCGCGGTCCATCTCGTCGGTCATGACAACCTTCCGGCATTCGGATCCGACCTCGATCGCGTACGTCCCGGACGCACGCCTCCGTCCCCGTCGCGTGCAAATTTCGGGCTCGCGCAGGCGCCCGCCGTCAGGCATCTTGCCTCATGCACCGGAGATTCCTGCTTTTTGGGGCCGTTTCGGCCTTCATCGGAGTGGCCGCGGGCGCCTTCGGGGCTCACGGCCTCGCACCGCTCCTGCCCGCCGACTTGCTTGCGGTTTACGAGACGGGCGTGCGTTACGAGCTGGTACATGCGGTAGCCCTGCTGTTCGTGGGGCTCGCTGCGGACCGATGGCCCGCCGCGGGCTGGTCGGCGGCCGGCTGGCTCTTCGTTGCGGGCACTGTCGTGTTCTCGGGGAGCCTCTACGCTCTCGCCCTGTCGGGAGTGCGAGGGCTCGGCGCACTGACTCCACTCGGCGGAGTGTGCCTCATCCTCGGCTGGCTGTTCGCGATGCGTGCCGCGCTGCGCTGCGGTGAGAACGAGACGACCTGACGGCGATCGTCGACCAGCCAGGGCCGGGCTCACAGGCGTGGCGGCGTGACGCCCGTCTGGCCCTGGTACTTCCCCTTCTTGTCCGCGTAGCTCGTTTCGCATGCCTCGTCGGATTCGAAGAACAGCACCTGCGCGATTCCTTCGTTGGCGTAGATCCGCGCGGGCAGGGGGGTCGTGTTGCTGATCTCCAGCGTCACGTGTCCTTCCCACTCGGGCTCGAAAGGAGTGACGTTCGTGATGATCCCGCAGCGCGCGTACGTGCTCTTGCCGACGCAGATGGTCAGGACGTTGCGCGGGATCCGGAAGTACTCCACCGAGCGGGCGAGGGCGAAGGAATTCGGCGGCACGATGCAGATGTCGCCCTGGAATTCGACGAACGAACGCTCATCGAAGTGTTTGGGGTCCACGACCGGAGAGAGGGCATTGTGGAAGATGCGGAACTCGTCCGAGACCCTCATGTCGTATCCGTAGCTCGACAGCCCGTACGAGATCACGCCCTCGCGAACCTGATCCTCGGTGAACGGCTCGATCATGCCATGCTCACGAGCCAGGCGTCGAATCCACCGATCGCTCTTGATCATCCTTTCTCCCTTTTCGTTCCTCGGTGAGGATTCTCGTGAGCAGCGCTTCGAGCTCCGCCGCCAGCTCGGTCGTCCGCTCCTCCGGTATCGAGTGTCCGCAGCCCTCTGCCACGTGGAAGGTCGCTCCCAGCGCCGCCGCCCACCGACGGGCGGATTCCGGATTGATCCGTCGGTCCTTTCCCCCCGCGATCACGACGATCGGGATGCCCCCCGGGACCTCACACCCCCCGAGCTCCGCCGGATCCCAGTCCGCCAGAATCCGGGGCAACACCGCCGCTCGCGCCGCGTCCCCCCACGGCTCCGCGTAACGGTCGGTCAGTCCCGGCGGAACGGCTGCGGGCTCCGCGAACACCCGCCGCACGAGGATATAGCGTGTCAGGGGTCGACGGAAGAGCCGCAGCGCCGGACCGAGCACGGCCCGGAGAGCCGCGTAGTCCAGCAGTCGGAGCAGGAACGGCCGGGCCAGATCCGGCGGCACCGGATTGACGAGCAACAGTCCACATGCGTCCACTTGACGCGCGGCGGCGACGGCCAGAGCAGCGCCGTGAGAGTGGCCCGCGAGCAGCGGACGCCTGATGCCGAGCGCATCGAGCACGGTGGCGAGACGGCGGACTTCGGACCTCAGGTCGTATCGCGCTCCGGACGGCGCATCCGAAAGTCCTCTGCCCAGGAGGTCCACCAGAAGGAAGCGCGAATCGGGCGATCGGTCCGCCAGCGGTCGCCAGGTGACTCGACTGGCCGTCAGGCCGTGCAGGCATACGACCGCAGGGTTCCGGTCAGGTCCCCGGATCTCGACTGCCAGCCTGCCGTCCGAGCTCGAAATCCACTCGACCACTTGTCCAGCAACGCCGACCATGCTCTCTTGTGTCACGCGGCCTCGTGGATTGATCGTCCAACTGCCGGAAACGCTTGCAATGAAAGCAGAATAGCGTGCTTCCGGAGGTCGCGCCCGCCGGCTTGACGCTCGACGGCGGACGGCGCTATTATCGGCGCGATTCGTGAACAATTTCACAAACAGCCTGGACAGGCGATGAAGCAGGCATACGTCGGCGTCGCGATACTGTTCCTGGTCGGTCTGCTCACCTCGGGCATGTTTCTCCTGCTGTCCCATCTGGCGAGCGCGTACCGGCCCACGAAGGTGAAGGCGATGCCGTACGAATCCGGGATCAACCCCCTTGGTGACACGAGGGAGAGATACTCGGTCAAGTTCTACATCGTCGCGATGCTGTTCATCGTGTTCGACATCGAGACGATCTTCTTCATCCCGTGGGCCGTGATCTTCCGTGACCTGGGGCTCTTCGGACTGATCGAGATGTTCATCTTCATCTTCGTCCTCGGCGTGGGGCTCGCCTACGCGTGGAAGAAGGGTGCGCTGGAGTGGGACTGACGAATGACCGATGAGAGAAGGAACCTCCCGATCGTAGACGACCCGGCTTCGGACCTGGACACGGGCACGCCGGCGTCGTGGATCGTCACCAGGGTCGATGCGGTGGTGAACTGGTCGCGCCGCAATTCACTGTGGCCCATGCCGCTCGGTACGGCGTGCTGCGCGATCGAGATGATGGCATCCGCGGGCTCCAAGTACGACATCGCCCGCTTCGGCGCGGAGCGTTTCTCGTTCAGTCCCCGCCAGGCCGACCTGATGATCGTGGCCGGTCGCGTGAGCTACAAGATGGCGCCGATTCTGCGGCGGATCTGGGACCAGATGCCGCAGCCCAAATGGTGCATCTCGATGGGAGCCTGTGCCAGTTCCGGCGGGATGTTCGACAACTACACGATCGTGCAGGGAATCGATCAGATCGTGCCGGTCGACGTGTACGTGCCCGGGTGTCCTCCGCGTCCGGAGAGCCTGCTCTACGGCCTGATGATGATCCAGGAGAAGATCAAGGGTGAGTCGCTGAGCAATCCGGTCCACCGGGAGGAGAGTCCGGAAGCGGTAGGTCTCCCGAACCTACCTCCCGAGGCGATCGAACTGGTGGCGCAGCCGTTCGGGAACTCGACACGCCAGAATCGGATCAGCGGCGTCGAGCCCACATCCGCCGCTTCCCGTCCCAGGGATCGCCGCGAACGTCTCCTGGAGCACCAGGACTGAGCCATGTCTTCGACCCTGACACTACCGCTGCCCGACCTCGTGATCGGCTCCGAGCCACCGGCTGACGCGGAGCAGAGCCCTTCGGTGAAGGCGCTGCGGAGTCGCTTCGGAGACGCGATCCGCGCCGTTCGAATGGATCCGGTCGGCACTCCGGTGATCAGCATGGAGCCGGGTCGGATTCACGAGGCACTGCAGTTCCTCAAGGCGGATCCGGACCAGGCCTACGACCTGTTGCTCGATGTGATGGGAGCGGACCCGGGTGGCGAGCTCGTGATCCAGGTCTGGTATCAGCTCTGGTCAATGAAGCACGGCCGCATGCTGCGGCTCCTGGCCTCCCTGCCGCGGTCGGGACTGTCCATCCGGAGCGCCGTGGATCTGTACGCGACGGCCAACTGGCTCGAGCGCGAGGTCTACGACATGTACGGGGTGCATTTCGAGAACCACCCCGATCTGCGGCGGATCCTGATGCCGGAGAACTACGACGAGGGATTTCCGCTGCGCAAGGACTTCCCGTTGCGCGGTCGGTTCGCTCGCTCGGAGCAGGTGAAGCGGGCGCTGAATCGCTCCACGGAAGACGTCTACGCGCGGGAGGAGCTCGCGCTTGCCGGCTTGCTGGATGACGAGGCCATCGCCCCCCGCCCTGACACCATGCACGAAACCGAGGACCATCTCGAGGGCGAGAAGATGGTCATCAACATGGGGCCGCAGCACCCGGCAACGCACGGCGTGCTTCGCCTCGTGCTGCAGCTCGACGGAGAGACCGTCGTGCGCTGCATCCCGCACATCGGGTATCTGCACACCGGATTCGAGAAGACGTGCGAGTATCGCGAGTGGAACCAGGTGATCCCGTACACCGATCGTATGGACTACCTGGCGCCCATGCTCTACAACATCGGGTACGTGCTGGGGGTGGAGAGCCTGCTCGGGGTGGAGGTCACTCCCCGGTGCAGGGTGGTCAGGGTCATCCTGAGCGAGCTGAACCGGATCCTCGGGCACCTGCTGTGGCTTGGGACGGGCGCGATGGACATCGGGGCCACCACCGTGTTCCTGTATACGTTCCAGGAGCGCGAGCGCATTTACAATCTCCACGAAGCTTACTGCGGCGGGCGGATCACGACATCGGTCACGCGCGTCGGCGGGATGGTCGCGGACCTGCCGGTGGGCTGGCTCGAGGCGTGTCGCGAGTTCGTGGAGAGACTGCCGAAGACCCTCGACGAATGCGACCGCCTGCTGACCAGGAACTCGATCTGGCAATCCCGCATGATCGATATCGGGGTGATCGATGCGGATGCCGCGATCGATCTGGGGCTCACCGGGCCGAACCTCCGAGGGAGCGGGGTGGCCTACGACGTCCGGAAGGCCCGGCCGTACCTCGGCTACGATGAGTACGACTTCGACATCCCCGTCGGCAAGGTCGGCGACACGTACGATCGGTACCTCGTTCGCCTCGAGGAGATGCGCCAGAGCGTCAGGATCCTGCTGCAGGCCCTCGACAGCGTTCCCGACGGTCCGATCAACGTGAGTGACCCGGCCGTTATCCTGCCGGACAAGAGTGAGGCGATGTCTTCGATCGACGCGATGATCTCGCACTTCAAGCTCGTGATGGAGGGCCTGCAGGTCCCCGCGGGCGACGTCTGGTATTCGATCGAGGCCACGAAAGGAGAGCTCGGCTTCGGCCTGATCTCCGACGGTGGGTCCAAGCCGGTCAGGTGCCGATTCCGCGGCCCGTCGTTCGTCAACCTGGCTTCGCTTCCGCACATGGTGGAAGGTGGTCTCGTCTCCGACGTCATCGCCTGCAACGCATCGATCGACATCGTGCTGGGCGAGATCGACCGATGAACCGCCCTCCCGGATCGGCGATCCGCAGGGCACGGGCCACGCATACGGAGATCCAGTGAAGAAGACGATACACGCGGCGGCGGCGAGCTCGCAGGCGTTCCAGGTGGCGGACCTC